>QKHZ01000149.1 GCA_003249795.1 bacterium
GGTTTCTCTTGATTCGGCCAGTCCGGATTCATATAAACAAATACGAATAAAGTTGATTCTGCCGATTTCAGTGCATGGGGGTGTGTTGGAATCGGTATAAAGCGATATTGGGGGATCGATGAGAATCTGTTTTCACACCAAATGGCTGGTGTCACTGCTATTCTTGTATAGTTTTATTTCGTCCATAAGCTGTGCTGAGGATGTAACAGGACTGCAGCAGGAGCTTGCTGACCTGAAAGCCGCCGTTTATTCACTGGAAGCCGCGCAACTTGCACCCGCGACCAGTGGCGATTCTGAAGCACTCACGTCAATGAACCGTAACGCACGGGTTCTGATTGGTGGTGAGGTTGCGGTTGACTATGCGTACCTGACCCGCACCAAGCAAGGATCATCAGGAAATCGTCTGCAATCTTCGGAGTGGAAAACGCAGAGCGCGAATCTCCGCTTCCGCATTGATGCGACTCCGGATGCGTATTTCTATCTGAAACTGGATCTGGACGATGCCGGTAGTAATACTCCCGGTCAGGGACTGATTGAAGAATGCAAGTTTATCTGGCAGAATATCCGCTCGTCTGATTGGGGGCTGGTCTTCGGCAAAGGGGAAGTTCCCTATGGGCAAGACAGGACGCTGGGGATTATCCAGAGTTATCATCACAACGATCTGCTTGACAGCGGGGAAGGCCCTACGATTCTGACCGGTTCGAAAAGCAATCCTGACCCGCTCGTTGTCGCGGATGACCCCAGTCTGGGGCGAACCGCACACCCGGGTGAAGTCGATAACGTCTATCTGCTAGAGTTGAATTATACCTTTCGCGATTTTCTGAAGTTTGAGGCGTCTGTTTTTCAGAATAATGATGGGCGTGATGAGAACGGATATCTCAGTACGATGCATGAAAACCGTTCTGACGATTTCGGGATGCAGAGCTTTGCCTTCCGGACATGGTTTACGCCGCTGGAAGGTCTGACGGTGGAGTCTTCATTTATCCGCAAGCACAGCGCAACGAGGGGCGATACTGATGTTTTCGGGCAGGCTGCGAAAACGTCACAGATGGCTGCCAGTTTCGGCTTTGACTATGTGAGTGCCGGTCCGTGGGAGTTTTTCGGGGAATATCAGCATGGGTGGGATTGGAACTACACTGAAGGTTATGATGTCGATATCGCCCAGCTGGCAGCAGTTCGTGAGATAACGCCTTCGTTCAAGCTGGGGGTCATGACCGAGTGGATGCGAATCGATGATCGTGGTGAAATCGATAATTATGCCAAGTTGGTTACAAGCGGCAAGTATATGTTTGATACCGGCATCTATCTGATCCTAGAGTACGGGTATGAGTGGTTTGATTTTGGTGATGCTGATGCCCACATGATCGCCTTCCGCTGTGGTTGGAATTTCTGATCTTGTCCTGAGCTATTAAGCTACATGCTAAAAAGGTCTTTCGATGAGTGATCATCATATCGGTATCGAGTTGCTTGCTCCGGCAGGGAACATGTCCGTCTTGTCTGCAGCGCTTGAGGCGGGGGCTGATGCTGTCTATTTTGGCCTGACTGTTTTGAATGCACGTCGTGGGGCGGATAACTTTTCGCAAGATGATCTGGCGGTAGCCGTTGACAAAGCACACGCTGCTGGCGCGCGGGCATTTTTAACTATCAACATTGATATCAGCCCGAGGGAAGTCGGTCAGGCTGCGCGCATGCTGGAGCTTGCCCGTCAGGCGAAGGTTGACGCTGTTCTGGTTGAAGATCCGGCGCTACTGATGTTTTTACCTCATTATCCTGAGTTGGAGTTTCATTTCAGTACACAGGCGGCGGTGACCAATAGCGCAGGTGTAAATGCCGCGAAAGCATTGGGAATCACGCGTGTTGTTCTGGCGCGTGAGATGTCGCTTGAAGAGATCCGGATTTCTTCAGCCATTGATGGCGTTCAGACAGAAGTCTTTGTCCACGGGGCGTTGTGCTTGTGCGTCTCGGGGCGCTGTCTGTTCAGCAGTTGGGGCGGCGGCCGCAGTGGAAACCGCGGGGCATGTACAAGCCCGTGTCGGGTCAAGTGGTCATCTTCAGAGGCAGAAGCCGGATATCTGTTGTCGATGAATGATCTTTGCCTTGTGGAAAAATTATCAGAGTTGATTCAGGCTGGCGTCAGTTGTTTTAAAATCGAAGGGCGGCTTAAGAATGCCGATTGGGTTGCCAAAACAGTTCAGCTTTATATCCGTTCGCTGAAGGGCGAACCGATTCGGGCAGAAGACGCTGCATGTCTTGGTGATTATGCCGGTCGTCAGATGAGCACGGGTTATATCAGCGGTGCTGCGGACAATCTACTCGGTGAAAATGCCCGCCCATCAATTGAACTTGAGAATGTTGTTACTCCGCAGGCCAATACTGTTCCGGCAACGGTTACGCCGCATTCAAGAGCAGGCAAGAATTGTTCGCTGACGATTGATTCCTCAGGCCAGAATCTTCTTTGTACGCTCGAGTGTGATGAACAGGCGGAAAGCTGGATATTGCCCAAGTCGATGGTTCGACATGAAAAGCGTGGGCTGACGCTGGCGGATGTCGCAGAGTGGTTGCAGGGGACGTCGTCAAAACAATATACACTTGAAACGATCGCGGTTACTGAGCCTGACTTGCTGATTCCGCGTAAAAGCGCCAATCAGATCGCAGATCGTGTGTCATCCATTCTTAACCGGCTCAGCAAGCCAGTGAAAGCAAAGAAGAAATATATCGAAATCAAATTGCCGGATGCGGTTCGCGCATTGACCGAGCCGAGTTGCCGGACGTCTGAGAATAAGTGTCATCTGGGGCAGAGGCCGAATAAGGTCAGGATTGAGGCCCGTTATGCAGAGCTGTTTTTACAGCATACCGCCGTTGACGCGCTTGTTGTCGAAGACGTTGAAATTGACGGATTAAGTTACTTAAAAGAGGCGGCTGGTCAAACGCGGCTGGTTGTTTCCTTGCCGACTGTTTTTTTTGAGGATGAATTGCCTCGAGTAACAGCGCTTGCTGATACGTGTGCAATGCTGGAGATTCCGGTCGAGGTTAATGGATGGGATAGTTGGCAGATTGCGCGGGAGTCGGGCGTTTCATTTGAAGGCGGCCCCGGAATGGCGGTTTTGAATCCACTTGCCGCACGTTCGTTGGCTGAACGCGGATTTTCTTCTGTTTGGTTTAGCCCAGAGGCAGACGACAACCAGCTTGAGGATCTGTCTGGGCGTTGTGATGTTTCTGCGACGCTCGGGATTTTTGGACGGCCTGTGCTTGTATATACGCGCGCTCCTCTTCTGCAGAAGGCCAAAGATGGACAGGAACTGGCTGATTCGCGTGGGATTCATGTGCGCATACAGAATACGCCATCTGTGACGCGCCTGCGGACGATTGAGCCGTACTGTCTTGTTCATCTGGATAATAAAAACATTCACGCAAGGTGGCTCTGTGCTGACCTTACTGGTTCGCCTACGCCGCAGAAAGAGTGGGACGCATTACTGAAACGTCGAAAGATGGGGATGCCGTTTAATTACGAACGCGGATTGTATTAGGCTGCGTTACCAATCGTTTTGTCAGCGCACATGATCATTGGGCCGGTTCATGTGTCAGATCTTCGCCGGACGATGACTGGGTCGTGTTCTTCAACATTCAAATGCGCCAGTGCACTGCTTTGACGGCATGCGATTTCAAGTCGGTTGCATGAGTTGATTACCGCACATAACTCTCCTGGCTGCACATCTGTGTAGGTATGCCAGATCCCTTTCAGAATCGTTCCCGCAACTTCAATCTCAACTTCGTGCAGACGGATGTCCCCGTGTTCAAGATCAAACGGTCGGATATTGGTAATCAGGTTGCCGAAGTGGTCGGCATAAAGGATTGATCCCAGTATCTCGCCGTTCACTTCTTTGGCAAATGGCAGGTCCAGCTTGACCCACTCGTGCGTTTTTATTCCGACTTGTGACAGCATCTTTCCTTTGGCCAGCTCCGCCGCCACAGGTGCCATAATGTCGCGGCCGTGAAATGTTGCTGTATAGGCATCAATTCCTATTTTTTCCGGTTGAACGTAATAAACTGCGCTCGCGCTTGAACAGCGCAGGATCGGGTCAATCAATCCATTGTCCGGTGCTACAAACCTGTATCCCTCGCATTCTGCTGCCAGAATATGGCGGTTGGAGCCAACTCCCGGGTCTACAACGATTAGATGAACCGTTCCTGTTGGGAAATATCGGTAGCTATCGAAGAGAAGGATCGCAGCGCGGACAATATCCTGCGGCGGTGAGGAATGGGTAATGTCGATTAGGTTTACATTTGATGTACGCAGCAGAATCGCCGCTTTCATCATGCCTACGTACGGGTCATCCAAGCCAAAGTCTGTAAGTAGGCTAAGTGGTGTGGGATCAGGCATGACGACTCCTTTGCATCAAGGGCTGCTTTCACGCAGGTGGGCTAAGTTAGCTCAATCTGACTGCAACGTAGACGCCCGACCTTAGGTTTGGAAACCGACATCAATTATTTTGACTTTGCCTTGAGTTTATCGCGGTTTCCTTCAAGCCACAACAACCATTTTGATTGATTCGGACCGAAATGTTGTCCCGTGATCTTTCTCAGTAACTGAACGATGGTTTGCTTTTCCGGTGCCTTCAGCGGTTGGGATAGCGAATTGATCAGGAAAGGAACAGATTGGTCTGCCGGATACTGGGCGATTGCGTTCAGTGCGTTCATTCGGGCATCTGGGATTTGCTGGCAGATTTTCTTTAATGCAGCAAGTGCGTCCGGGTCGGCGTGTTTTGCCAGTGTGTCGATCACGGCGAGTTTTACATCAAGCGACTGGTCTTCCGTCAGTGTTTTAACAAGTGCCGAGGTAGTCTCTTTTGATGGCATTGAACCGAGAGCTTTGGCCGCTTCCTGTCGGACTGACTCAGATAAATCGTCTAGCAGGCGCAACCGGATAAAACCGGCGCTTTGAACATCCGCAATCTGTCCAAGCAAGCGTAATGCCCCTTCAATGGAACCGCTGCCGGCGACAACTGT
>QKHZ01000227.1 GCA_003249795.1 bacterium
GCTCAAATTTAACCAGAGTATCCTTGATCAAATTCCGCAAAAGCGTCAAGGTTTCACGAACCTGATTAAATTCTTCAATGCATCTGCAAAATGCAGTTTCTAGTGCCCACCAACGAACGTCACACGTTCTTTCAAGCAGGTTTCGATCTATTAAATTGATTTTCACATACGCAACAGTCGATTGAATCATGAAGTGAAAACTCTCTTTCGATTGATAAAACTGATCAAAGAGTTTTTTGGTACTTTCCAAGAGTTCCCCACGGAATCGCTCAACCCGTTCCATTAATTCCCGTATCGTTTCCTGCTCTGTAGGGTTTCTGCTGATTTCAACGGCAAGACATTTCCCCTGATTGCATACAGGCATGATTACGTTTAATTCATTGACGATCTGCTCGTAAAACTCACGGTGATCGTGTGCAATTACAGAATCAAAAATGCTGAACTTAGTTTGATCTGGCATGAATGTCCTCTCCATGTTATCACAGCGTCTGTGACGTGGAATACTTACAGATAATTTGAGCATCTCAATCTATTCTTGTGCTAATATATTTTCGCACCCATCATCAAGGTAATCGTTAGTTCTGGGAGGAGCGTATCCTAGGCATGTCGAATCGCATATGAGTGTCATTTCATTAATTTCAAATTTCATCAACACGAAGTACATTCCCCAAATTCAGAGTTCATATCTACAAAAACCGTTCCAATTCGCGTCAACCAAGCTTGTGCGTAAATTTTTCACGTCATGCGTAATATATATTTAACTATTTGGAGAATATTTGGACACAATGCAAAATATGTATTGAAATTTGTCTGATTAGACACGAAAATCGAACTTAAGGATTGACAAATATGTAATTATATAACCATGGAGACTACATATTTGTTATTTGGTGCGTATTCAGGAACAAACACGAAAGAAGCCTGGCTTATCATGGAATTTCTGTTTGAATGATGTTTGGATTGGTAAATGTAAGTATTAATCGTCAGGAATCCGTTTGGGTATCCCTGAATCCATCCAGAATTGTCTTGCAGCAAATGAAGTATCACTTTCCCCCATCAGTGGTGCTGTGGCATTCGCGACTTTAAGACTTTCATTCAAAAAAAAATCCATTTTCATGAACTTAGTCATATACTGCTTCATGGGTGGAATTAGGGCTGAAACTACTTTTGTTTTTCTGACGGTACTACCGTAACCGCAACGGTATTCCGTGCTGGGGAGAAGTTATGATTGAACGAAGCGATAGTGCTTTCTATAGCCGCATGCTTCCCCGATCCTTTTTGATGTTCCTGACGACGATAATTTTCACGGCGGCCATGGAAGCAAGCGCGGCGGATCGCACTCCGAAATCGCCGAATGAATTCATTCGGCGATTTGAGGCGCTATATTCAGGGATAGGCTACCCCTCAGGCGACATGCACCTGCTGACATGCTCCCCAGGATCGGCATGTCTTGGCAAGGACGAAATTGCCACGCTGATCCGGATGTCAGAATCCTCCATGTGGCAACTGCAGAAGTGGGCGTGCAGGCGCTTGGGAGAAATCAAAGAAAAGAGCGCAGCTACAGCCGTAATCAAATGTCTCAGTTCCTCGTCTGGAGAAGTTAGGGAAGCAGCGGCCTGGGCGCTAGGGGAGATTGCTGATCCCGCCGCAGGCGAAGCACTGATCCGAAGCGTTCAATCCGATGGAGATGAGAATGATATAGCGGCACGATCACTCGGGAAACTGCACTACACTGCGGCCGTCCCCGTGTTGATCACTGCGCTAAACCGAAAGAGTTACGATCTGCGGATTGAAGCCGCCAAAACGCTGGGGATCCTTGGTGATTCGAGCGCAATCGAACCGTTGCGTATTTCCATGAATGCGCCCGCACCCGAAGAGAAGTTCCACACCGCCACAATATGCGCATTGGCACGACTACATTCGCCTGATGGAGTCCGGGCCGCGATCAATGTCATGCTGACGAATAAATCATACAACTTACGGCAAGACGCGGCAAAGGCGCTGGGCGACAGCCTGGAAAGGGATGCGATTGAGCCGCTCGCCAAAGCACTTAACGACGAATCGAGAGCAGTTGGCATCGAGGCAGCTCTTTCGCTGGATCGTTTTTCCGACAAACGCGGCGCCGAGTATCTCATCCGGGATTTGAAAGAATACGGTAGAAGTTCGCATCACGAAATCACAAGGATTTCGCCGCGAACCAGCGTACCGCTACTGGTCGAAGAGCTACGAGGAAAACATTCCGATATAGCCAGAACGGTTCTGATTCAGATTGGCGCACCTGCCGCGGATGCCGTCTATCAGCTTTATAAAATGGATGACTCTGGAAAAAGAAATGCTCTGTGTGTTTTGTCAGAGCTCCACGACGGAAGGATTGCAGATGACCTGATCGAAAAGATCGTTCATCCCGTTAATGAAATGGATCAACTTGATGCCGCATGCCGTCTGGGGATAATTGGCGCCCCGGCTACACCCAAACTCGCCGAAGCCTTGCGGAGGTACCAGAATAACTTCCTGCCATTCTTTCATCTATTGTTGTCATGCATGCATAGTGATGACAATGAGCTGATCCCCATCCTGTCCTCCTTCAGCACGGTGGAAAATAGCGAAGCCCGTATGGCCATCGCCATGGGGCTTGTCAAGAAAGACAAGGTGAAGGCCGGCCCAATATTGCGACAACTCCTAAAAGACAAAGATGCATGCGTACGCAGTGCATCGGCGCGAACGCTCGAACGACTAGAGTCTGACTCTATAGAGGATCTGTCTGCCCTGCAGGAAGCACAGGCGAAAGAGACCGAATCGCCTGCAAAAATTACAATTGAATCGGCGATCGAATCAATCCTCCAGAATATACAACGTACCTCAAGAAATCCGGCAGAACTCGATGAGGAACCGCACTCCGCAGACGAACACATCATTGCGGGCAAGAAAGTAGATAAGCTTGATGCCCGTTCACTTGATAAAAAACTGAGTTTGCTCTATGACAGAAATCGCAAAGAGGAGCAACTTCCAACTCCTACCCTGATCCTCAAGGAGACCGTTTATCCCGGCTTCAACCGTTTGGGATATGAAAAACATGTCTGGGATACCCCAGACTATACACTTTCGAGAGTTAAGTATCTCCGCCCCTCCATCGACTCCATGAGGTTCGAAGAATGGTATCGTGCAGGCGACAACCTCGTTTATGAAAATTCGGACGCGGTCTGGATCTATGATGCCGCCGGCAAGCAGATCTTCACGCAGACACCGGCGTGTGTATGGGCCGTAGGCCACAACGGCTTCGTAGCGATCCGGAACATGGGCAAACACTGCGGTTTCAATCTGGGACGCCCCCCGATACTGACGCTTCTTGACGCCAAGGCAAACGTCGTCATGAAAACGACTATCGACGAGAAATCTCCTGTCAGCGTATCGGCAGACGGCAGTCACATCTTGTTGTGGAAAAAGCGAGGTCCTGGCCCCAGCTACCACGGCCCGGTTATCTATGGCATCATCGATGGGGAAGTACAAAAAGAGGATCTGGGATTGCGTATCGCCAAATACCATCTCTGCCCAGTCGAGGGCGGAGCAATCGTACAGCTGCAGGGAAGCGGCGAGATTCTCGGCATTTCCGGTAACGGAACAATCAGATACCGGTACGGTGGCGGGTGGAACATCGCCAAGGTTGGCGACAACGGATGCGTTTTGCTGAAAAAAGACGGCGACAGTTTCCGGTTCCGGGCTTTGGATCCTTCCGGCAATGTCATCATTCAACGCAGAGGGAACATGGGGTTCTATTCGACCTATTTCTTTGCGCAAGGACGGGGGCTGGCTTTCCTGCATTCCGATCCGACCGGCAACTCCGTCATCTCCGCTTACACGACACCGTCCGTTGACGCTTATTGCGTCGTACCATCAGGTTTTCTCTGCGAGGGATCAGGACTGGAAGGAACAACTCTCATTTCCTACCATTCGCGTAACCGCATTCTCGCTCTTTGCGACATTTCTACGGGAAAGATGCTGCGCCATGTTGTGCTTCGGCATGAGATGGACTACGACAAGGGTGTGCGCGAAACAAAGATGACTGGAAACCAGATCCGTATCGTAATTTCGCAACCCAATCGCGACCAAATATACTATGCCACCCTTGTCACCTATACGATCGACCTGAAGGACAAAGTAAAGCAATAAGAGCCGCCAATATTAACCCGCTGGGTGCATCCAATGTTCATTGTTGCGCTCTTGAAGCTGATGCGCAAACCTCAGAGCTGCGTGTGAAGTCTGCGAAGGCAAAAATCAAAAAGCTGGAAGCAGACCGCAAGAAGCTTCTGACGCTCTTTATGGATAACAGCATTGATGAAATTCTATACAAAGATCGTGATGAAACCATCAAAGATGAACTACTGGTGGCGCGTGTTGAGCTCTCTGAAAACGAGATGGACTTCTCCGATCTTGAGGCAAGCATCGCGTTTGCAAAAGTTCTTTTTCGAACCCCGGATAAGTTCTGGCAGAATATTACATTAGAAGTGAAAAAGTCAGTTCAGTGGCTATTTTTTGAGAACGGCCTGATTTTGGAAGTTCGAACCCCAGTAAATACCAACGCCGTCAAGCACTTACGTGTGCCAGACGGCGTTAGAGAACATTTGGTGGAGCCGATGGGAGTCGAACCCACGACCTTTGCATTGCGAACGCAACGCTCTCCCAACTGAGCTACGGCCCCATATTTGAGATTTCTATTATGATTCGACACAGGTATTTGTCAATCATGAATTATTGAATTTGTCCTTTTCTTGAAACGAAATATAACATTTCATTGTATCGATAGCATATCTGTGTTTTCCCGTCGCAGACATCTGCGGTCGGAAGTTTAAAAATGTAGCGCGCGGAAGTCGAAAAATGTCGCACTCTGGACAATGTGTAGCCCTCTTTCGGGCTCGTTTCCACTCATCTGTCAGATTGCATCACGATAACTTAACGGACTGGCTCGCTCTTG
>QKHZ01000030.1 GCA_003249795.1 bacterium
GAGGGCCAAAAATATTTTCCAATTTGCGGCGTTCCTCTTCGGCGGCTGACAACGGTGCCTCGCAATCCGCCAACCCATCTTTTGATGCACCCGCTTTTTGTGCAAAACCCATCTGGAACCACTCGCAGCGGCTGGCTGTTTCCGGATCACGCGGACGATCATTGTATGCGGCTGGCTCTCTGCACCAGTCACTGGTCTTTGCGTCATAAAACCTGCAGTTTGCGCACACGCGTAACGCCGCACCACACCGAAGGCACGTATCGGCGAATGTGGGAGGATCCGGTTCGTTCCAGTCCTCCCCACAGGCGTGGCAGCACTTGACAAACTCCGTCATACGGTTACGGGATGACTTTGTTCAGCGGCAGTTCGATAATACCTTCGCCACCGGCATCTTTCAACTGCGGCAGAAGCGTACGGACAACACTTTCGTCGACGATGGTTTCGACTGCCGTCCACTCCGGATCTGCCAACTTGTTAACCGTCGGCGCGTGCAGACTCGGCAACTTCTTGATCACTTCTTCAAGATTCTTGTTCGCGACATTGAGCTTGAGCAGAACTTTTTCCTTCGCATCAAGCGCGCCTTTAAGCATCATCACGATGGCGTCAATTTTGGCTTTTTTCCACGAATCACGATATGCAGCTTTGTTGGCGACAATCACGGTCACGCTTTCCTGGACGGTATCGATAATGCGCAGACGGTTGGCACGCAGTGACGATCCGGTTTCGGTCACGTCAACGATTGCATCTGCAAGGTGAGGAACCTTGACTTCCGTTGCGCCGTGCGAAAACTCGACTTCCGCATTCACCCCGTTCTTTTTCAGATACCGTTTGACCACATCCACCAGCTCAGTGCTGATAACCTTGCCTTCCAGATCCTTGACCGACTGGAAATCACTGTCTTCCGGCACTGCCAGCACCCAACGCACAGGCTTGCGCGAAGCCTTGGCGTACACCAGACGGGCAAGGACTTCAACATCACTGTTGTTCTCTTCAACCCAGTCAAGACCGGTAACAGCCATGTCCATCACACCGCGTTCGACATAACGGCTCATTTCCTGCGGACGTGCCATCATCGCGGAAATTTCCGGATCATTACAAGTCGGGTAATAGCTGCGACTGCGGATTGAAAATTCCCATCCCGCGTTTTGCATCAGGTTGAATGTTGATTCCTGCAGGCTGCCCTTTGGCAAGCCGATTTTGAGTTCCGGCACGATTTGTCTCCTAACTTTCTGTGTGTCTTCTCGTTGTTTACTCTTCTATTTTTCGTTTTATCCGTTTGTTTTATTCACCACAGAGACCATCCGCGTTCGCAAATTGACAACATGACGGTCTGTGCTTTTATTTTTTCGAATGACTTGGTTTTTCCTTTTTCACCGCCTTCGACGGCTTTGCCGACCCGCTTAGGATCCCTGCGCCGTCTGCTTCCAGATACTGCAGCAGTTCGGCACAATCAAATTCATCCAGTTCCGTCTGCATCAGTTTCTGCAACTGCTGTTTGTTGCCGCCGCGTTTAAGCAGGCCTTTTGTAGTTGCAGCCTTCAGCCCTTCATTCGAAACCGGAATCGTCACTCCCGGGCAGTAGGCAAACATAACCAGCGCAAGGGCCTGACGCGAAACATTGGCATCCAAATCATTGAGTGCCTTGCGCGCATCAAGCGCTTTCATCTCGATCAGAAAACTCAGGTCAAGACAACCGGCCAGCTCAAACAGTTTCGTCAACATCTTGCGCAGGTTCATGGCCCGCTCGTCAGCCTCCGGCATCGGATCCAGAACGCGGGCGATTTCGGCAAGACGCGACACTCGCAGCTCGTTCATATCGATAAACGACTTTTCCAGCCGAGCCATCGCAGCTACGGCAAGTTCCGGGTTATCCAAGCCATCAGACAATACCGAAAACATCATCAACTGCAGCGGTTCATAGATCCCGCATGCGGTTTTCATTTTCCGGTAATCAGCCAGAACCTTGCCGCAGACGGTGGACTTGCCTGTTTTTTCAGTCATTGTCATCAATTCCTCTTTTGTTCCCATTCAGGGATTTGTTATGGCTTTAGCGTATACCAAGGCCGGATTAATCGTACTCAGGATCCTGCACGGTAAAGCGTATAGGACGTCTGCATCAGATGATTGATCTCCGGATCACTGTTCTCCAGCGGTGCGATGTCACGCAGATACCACGCCCGCGTCGCCTGTGCCTTCTGCTTGAACTTCAACCCCAACATCTTTTCATACTGGGCGATAGCATAGCCAACGACCGGATCATCCGTCGGCGAATACAGCGCATCTTCTTCGTCGGGAATCTGCAGTTTAATGCTGTCAAAGACCATCGGGCCGTCATAGGTCAGATCAAAGATCGTCATATAACAATCCAGCGCCTCTTCGTCCTGTAATGTGATCTCAAGAAAACGCCCCAGCTGATACATCCGTTTCAACCCATCGGGCATCGGCTCTTCATGCAGATCATAGTAATCATTGATCTGTTTCAGAAGCGGTTCGCGCAAACGCTTTGCCTGCGTTGCAACTCCAAGGATCGCAACCACAATCAGAATCAGCAGTGTCAGCAGTCGCTTTTTCCAACGATCGATCCAGCGACGGGTTTTCGCACGTCTTGCCAGTCGCTCTTTGGCTCCGCTTCCACTCATCGCCTCTCCTTTTTCCAACGCTGTGCGTTGGATCACGTTAACGCGTCTTACCCTTTTAGCCACTATCCGGCATGTCTTTGACATGCCCGCCGTTTATACCGCATAGATTTTGTTTGCCGCAGCGCGGTCTTGGAATCTCTCTCATCATATCAGCGATAACTTTTTTTAGACTCGCTTTTATGACTTTGCCAACATCCCATATTCGCGGTGAATCAATGGTTGTCTGCCGAAACTCCTTTACGTTGCGTTAATGTCTGCGGCGATCCGCGGCTTGCCGCAGCGCGATCACGAAACATTAAGCAGAAATATCAACATTCATATCTTTGATCGCTCTGATGATTCTAGCCTGTTGATGACACTGGAAAATACAATATCCCCGTCATCTCATTTCAAAAGAAGACGGAGGCCCGTAGTCCTATATCAAGTTACTGTCAGAAGAACGGCAATATACCTCTCATCCTTCCGCAACAGATTCAAAGACAATACTTTAGCAGTAATCACCGCCATGTCAAGAGGGACAGATCAGTTCTTTTCGGACTGATCATAGTTAAACCCGATTGATCAACGTTAATCAGAAACCAGAGCATCCTTTTCGATGCGATTTTCTACCAATTCCTCTTCACACGACAAGAAACCGACACGTCTACCCCAGCAACACATAAAAACGCAGTAACCTATTGAAAACAAAAAGGTTGCAGATATAATCAGAAGCCAGATCCAATCAAATCACGATCAGTCCATTGATGGAGACCTCCTGATGAACTTGAAAATCATTGCCACAAAAAGTGCGCCGGAAGCCGTTGGCCCTTATTCGCAAGCCGTTTCCTCAGGCGGTTTTTTATACTGTTCAGGGCAGATTCCGCTTAACCCGGCCACAGGCGAACTGATCGGCGACTCGATTGAAAATGCCACGCGCCAGAGTTTATATAATCTTCTGGCAGTTCTGCAAGCGGCTGAACTGGATGCATCTGATGTAGTTAAAACCACCGTTCTGCTAACCGATATGAACGCCTTTGCCGCGATGAACGCAGTTTATGCAGAGGTTTTCCACACAAATCCACCTGCCCGAGCCTGCTTTGCCGTTACGGGTCTACCCAAAGGCGCAATCGTCGAAATCGAAGCTATCGCAAAACTTCGCGACTGACCTGTGGCAACAATCCAACAGAAAATCAGTCAGCAAATGACTCTACAGATTTGTAC
The DNA here is from genome assembly GCA_003249795.1 of bacterium. Lineage (GTDB taxonomy): Bacteria > Planctomycetota > SZUA-567 > SZUA-567 > SZUA-567 > SZUA-567. Next base: position 3,840 of record QKHZ01000030.1, read on the forward strand.
TTACAAAATCATGCAAAATGAAATCAGGGTTTGCTTTGTCACAAGATGCTGTATACTGAAAGTTCATGTTCATACTACGCGTCTTTTCCATCACGCACTTTTTAGGAGTACAATTCAGCAGAATGAAAAAGGTTTTCCGATGGATATTGCTGGTTGCGTTTGTCTGCGCTCTGGGATGGGGCGGCTATGCAACATATTCATCAATGAGTTCCAGTAATCAAAGCGACGAACAAAACCTCGACCGCTATTATACCGTCACAAGCGGCGGTTTCAATGTCACGATTCTGCTTGACGGCACGCTTGACGCGATCAAGCATTACGATGTCAGAGTTGACGTGCGGCGGTACGAGCGCATTATAAAATGGGCCGTTGAAGACAAGACCCATGTCAAAAAAGACGACCCGATTGTTATCCTCGATAGCGACAAATTCGATACCGAGGCCGACCGCCTCCGCCTTGAAATCGAAAACCTGAACAAAGAGCTGGAGCTGGCGATCGAAGACATCCGGATCACAGAGGCGGAAAACCTGAGCTCTGTCAAAGAGGCAGCCGACAAGCTCAAGGAAAGCCGCAAAGGATACGAACGTTACCGTAATCTTGACGCACCCAAAAGCCGGGAAGATTATCTGGCCGATATCGCAGACGCGGAAAACGCTCTTGATGAAGCTGAGGACGCACTGGAAGTTGCCCGTCAAAACCGGTTTTCCACTGAGTCACAGGACGCCGACACCTTGGCCGAACTTGACGACAAGATCACTGCCGCAGAGACGACCGTTGCAACCAAAGAGAGTAATCTCAAATCGAAAAAATACGAATACCGGATTTTCCGCCAGTACGACCATCCCAAAAAGATGCGCGAATTGAAAGACGCTCTTTCAAAGGCAAAACTCGAGTCTCGCAAGTCACTTGTCAGCGCGGAAGCCAAAGATATCAAGCAGGAACGCAATATCATTAACCTCAATAAACGCCTGAAGGCACAGATACGGGATCTTGAGCAGGTTGAAAAAGATATTGAGAATCTGACCATGCGCGCACCGGTTGACGGAATCGTCACTCTCGGCAACCGCCACCGCCGCCACTGGCAGGAACCGAAAGAAATCAAGGTCGGAACGACCCTGTCCAATAATGAAAATGTCGCGTATATTCCGGATCTGTCGCGCTTTGAAGTCAAGCTGACGCTGGCTGAAGAGTTCCGCTCGCAAGTCAAGGTCGGGCTGCCGGTAACATTCCGCAACCCGTCAATCGAAAATCTTGACATGACCGGAACCGTGCAGGAAATTTCAATCATGCCCCACCGGCTAGTCGATTGGGACAGCAGCAGCCCCAACGTTTATGACATCGTAATCTCCACGGAAGTACAGGATCCGCGGATGATGCCCGGGATGTCCGTCGATGTCGAGATGATCGTCGATCAGGTTAATGATGTTTTATTTGTCCCGGTTGAAGCGGTCTACAACCGGGAAGGGCAGACGTACTGCAAAATCAAATCCACACTCGGCAACGAAGAGAAAAAAATCACCGTCGGCCGTCACTCGCTCAGTTATGTGGAAATCACCGAAGGACTGAATGAGGGTGATGAAGTCCTGCTGATGCGTTTGAAGGACGTGGTGCCGTAGTGGGTTTCTTGCGGAGCTCAGACAAGGCAGCCGATGGCGGCGAGAAAAGCAAGTGGGTCGTCGACCTGCAACAGCTTGAGAAGACGTACTATGCAGGCGCCTGCAGCGTACAGGCGCTCAAACCCGTCGATATCCAAATCCCCTACGGCATCTTCTGCGCGATCATGGGCCCGTCGGGTTCCGGCAAGTCCACGCTTCTGAACCTGCTGGGACTTCTCGACCAACCAAGTGGCGGACATTATATTTTAAACGGTCAGGACGTATCGCGCCTTGGCGATAATACCTTGTCTGAAATCCGTTGCACGCAGATCGGGATGGTGTTCCAGTCATTCAATCTCTTCCCGCATTTCACGATTCAGGAAAACGTATGCGTACCGATGCGCTATGCAGGTTTCTCCGAAAAAAAAATGCAGCAGCGCGCAGCAGACCTCCTTAACCGCGTTGGCCTGGGCGACCGCCTCAAACATAAACCGACGCAACTCTCAGGCGGTCAGTGCCAGCGCGTTGCCATCGCAAGAGCGTTAGCAAATGATCCGCCGGTGATCCTCGCAGACGAACCGACCGGTAACCTTGATGAGAAGACAGGCAATGAAATTCTGAACCTGTTTCATGAACTCCGTGACAGCGGCAGGACAATCATCATGGTCACGCATAACCCCGAATATGAAAACGTGGTCGAACGGACGATCGTCCTGCACGACGGTTACATCACGCGCGACATTTCCAACCCCAAGAGTCGACCAAGCGTTACGAGTGAAGCCTGTACAGAAAGCCACATCCCATGAATCTGATCCGGACGGTTGAACTTTCCATCTGGGATCTGGCATCCCATGCATTCCGCTCGTTTCTGACCGGACTCGGTGTCGTCTTCGGCGTCGGTGCGGTGGTAGCAATGATGGCGGTCAGTGAAGGCGCCAGCCGTGAAGCGTTGCGCCAGATCGAAGCGCGCGGGATCGACAACATCGTCATCCGCTCGGTACGGCCATCAACCGATCAGAGTACGGAAAACGCATCCACATGGAACGCGGCCAGCTACGGCGTCACCCTCGACGACATGCGCCATATCCGGCACGACTTTGACAATGTCCGCTCAATCGTTCCCGTGCGGCGGCTCAGAATGTCGGTCTATAACAAAGGCAAGCGAAGTGATATTCAGGTCTTTGCCACAATCCCGGAATTTCTGCAACTCAGTAACAGCCGCGTTGCCGATCCGCGCGGACGGTTTATCACAGACAGTGACGGGGAAAACGCTGTCAAAGCCTGCGCCATCGGTATACGCGCCGCGCGAACGTTGTTCGGATTTAACGATCCGCTGGGACAGAATGTCAATATCGACGGCAAATACTACCACATCGTCGGCCTGTTTGAAAATCCGTTCGGCTCCCAGATGATGGGCGGCTACGACCTCGACAACGTGATCATCACTCATATTGAAGCGGCAAATACATTACACGGAAAAATGAGCACCGAACGCAAGGCCGGATCGTTTGAGCGGGTGATTGTCGAAGCCGATTTTCTTTACATTCGCGTCGGCGATCAGGAGCAGATCGAGAACACCGCAGGCCGGTTACGGACATATCTGGAAAAAACCCACCCGCAAAACGATTATGAAGTGCAGGTGCCGTATGAACTGCTGAAACAACGCGAAGCCTCGCAACGGATTTCGACGATCGTGATGGCCTCGATTGCGGCGATCTCCCTGCTTGTCGGCGGCATCGGAATCATGAACATTATGATGGCGAATATTTATGAACGCACCAAAGAGATCGGCACCCGCCGCGCCGTCGGCGCAAAGAAACGCGATATCCTCACACAGTTTCTCGTTGAAGCCGTAGTCCTGACCAGTCTTGGCGGAGTTCTCGGTGTCGGACTGGGTGTTGGCTTAGCGGAGATCGTCGCCATTTACGCGAAGATGGAAACGGTCGTCACTCCGATATCGGTCATCGTCTCTTTCGGTGTCAGCGTTTGCGTCGGGGTGATTTTCGGAACCTATCCGGCATGGAAAGCCGCCAACCTCGACCCGATCACGGCACTGCGAACAGAGTAATCCGCCAGGGACTTCATCCGTGTTCATTGGCATTTTCCCTCCCATTTTTTGAAAATGATAAATTCATCTCTTGCGCTTTTTTCCGGATTGGAGGTGCCCGAATCTCCTTGCATGGCATTTGCCAAAAGCTATCATTAATGATATGCGAAAAACATGATCGAAACGCATTCTATCGGGAATGTATTGTTTGGCGACGCTGGAAGATTATAACGCATTCACAGGAATCATAAACACTAACATTGATATTTATACGAAAGCTGCATGACCGCGATGCGGAAAGCAGAAAAGGAGAAGTGTATGTCAATTGCATTTAAATGCCCCAAATGCGGCAAAGCATTCAAAGTCAAAGACGAGCTGGCAGGAAAAGTCGCTGGCTGCCCATGCGGAGCGAAGTTCAAGATTCCTGTGCCACAAACCCCGCCACCACCGCCTCCGCCAAAACCGGTCGCAACGAAAAAACCGGCTCCAGTCGAGCCCATTGCTCCGCCTCCTTCTTTTGTTCCAGCCGATGACGAAACAAGTGATGTAGACGGCGGCTTTTACGATACAGATACAAACGATGACGTGCAAGAACAGGAAAACCAAGGGTTTTCTGATTCTGCCGCTTCATACGAAGATGACGTGCAAAACAATTTTGACGACTTGGATTCTGCAGAGCAAGAGGATGCTTATTCAGAAGATGATGAGGAATATCAGGACGAAGAAGACGCCGAAGAGGAACCTGAACCGGTACGTTCAGGAAAAGGAAAAGATAAAAAATCGGGCGGGAAAAACAAGAAAGACACGTCGTTCGGCAAGAAACCAAAAAGCATTTTCGGACGACTGCTTGTCGTTGCCGCGGCGGCGGGTTCTGTCTGTACGCTTGTCATGCCGCTGGTAAAACCCGCGTCCTCCGGTGATACGGCCGCATCACTGAAAGGCTATGAATTTGTTCTGCAACATGCGGCGACTCAGCCGATGCTGTACGCGTGGTTTGCCGCTGCGGGATCGGCAGTGCTGTTGTTTTTGTTGGCAGTCATCGGTGTTGGCGGCATGGCTACAGGTTTGTTGTTGGGACTGCTCTCATGTGCGGCCGCAGGTGTCAGTCTTTATGCAATCGGGCAGGCAGGCTATCCGGATACCGATCTTGTCAGCCTCTTGACACAGTTTAATATAGATGACCCGGGAGTGCTGGTTCTGGCTATCTGCGGTATTCTCGCGCTACTTGGCGGACTTTTCTGCGGGATGGGTTGCATGCGCGGCGCATCTTCGGGCTCGTCTTCTGACACAAAAAAAGGCGGACGCGCAAAACCGGACAAAACCGCCAAACCGAAAAAGTCAGAAACGGTGAAGCCCACAAAACCGGCGAAGTCTGCATCTGCGGCAAAAACAGCTCCGGATAAAATGGCAGGACTTAAACCCCCTCTGCGTAAACCACCTATGAAACGGCGCTGAACAGGAAGCGTATTTTTCGTCTAAATTCTGCCGTGAAAATAGCGGTTGATAAAATCTGGACGATCTCGCCAAAACAATAATTTCATCAAAACCGCATCACGCCTCGTGGTGCGGTTTTTTGATTGATCTGTGCAGAATCTTTCAAAAATCGCTGGAAACAGCGATTTTGATGGGTATTAGTTACATAATCACAAGTACGTTTTCAGGCATTCTCCCATAAATATAAATGAAATGCGCTGAACCCGTTTTGATTTATCTTCACGATTTCACATAAAGGATTTTCAGATGAAAACAACCGCATCGCCGACACGAAAACGCACAGCCCCGACCCCTCCCGGTTATGACTTGCTCAAACAGGCTTCATGGATCTGGCCGGAAGGATATATGTATCTTCACAATCATTACGCACAGTTCCGCCATGATTTTGACCTGCCCAAAACCTTGGATAAGCTGCCCAAGAAAACCCCGCTCTATATCACCGCCGATAAAGAGTACCGCCTCTATATCAACGGGCAGTATGTCTGCCGCGGGCCTGCACGCGGATACCAGAGCCACTGGCCGTATGACGAAGTCGACGTACGCGCATACCTGAAAGCCGGAAAAAACTGGATCTCCGTCGAAGCCTATACCCCCGGTATCAGCACGTTCAAGTATCTGCATTACACCAAAGCCGGCATGCTGTGCGCCGCAGACTGGGGAGCGGTCAAGATCTTCAGCGGCAACCACTGGTTGAAACGCCGCAGCCCCGCACACAGCACCGACACCGCACGCCTCTCAATGCAGCTTGATTTTCAGGAACATATTGATGCTGCAGCTGATGACAGAAGCTGGATCAACTCATCCGATGAACCGAAAGGATGGAATAAAAATTATTTTGAAAACGGCCAGAACGTCAACTCGTTTCCGTTTGGCCAGCCGCCGTATGACGATGTCGAACCGCGCGGCATCCCGCAGCTGCGTGAAGATCTCATCGTCCCGCAGGCCGTCACCGCTGAAGGTATCGGTACCAATCACCCGGACTACAAAACCTGCACCAATGTCTCATGGCACTGGATGGGCAACGAATTTTCAACTGTAAAAACATGGAGTGACGGCGCAAGTGTCGCTTGCACGAAACACGAAAATGATCTTGAACTCGTCCTGCAACCGGCTGGCGACAACCAGTTCCGCGCAGTGACAATCGATCTCGGCATGATCATGCCCGGCACACTGAATCTCGCTGTCGACGGCGCATGCGGAAATGAAATTCTGGATATCCACTATCACCAGACATTGCGCAAAGGATATCCTGAATATCTGAAACCCGGCGATGCTTGCCACGTCGCTTTTGCCAGCCGCCTGAAAACTGCCAAAGGAAATTATTCCCACGAGTTTTTCCAGGCCATGGGCATCCGCCACATCACCATTGTCGGGCGTGACTTGACAAAGCCGCTGACACTGCGTCTTGCGTGGCGCACTGCTGTGTATCCACTTACGATGGGTGGATCGTTCACCTGCTCGGATGAAACCCTCAACTCGATCTACAAAGCCTGTAAACATACCCAGCAGATCTGCGCAACCGACGCGTATGTCGACACCCCGTGGCGCGAACAGGCGCAGTGGTGGGGAGATGCCCGCGTTCAGGCACGCAATACATTTTACATCGACGGCGACGCACGTCTTCTGGCCCGCGGCATCCGCTCGATTGCAGGACAACGCGCACCGCAAGGCTTGACCTACGGACATGCACCGACCTGCTCGGGCTGGTGCATCCTACCGGACTTTTCACTCACCTGGGTCATGACAATCTGGGACTACTATTGGCAAACCGGCGACATCTCTGTTTTCAAAGAACAGAAAGAACGGGTAGACGAGATCTTTGCGTATTTCGAATCTGATGCTGCACGGCGTGAGGACGGATTACTTATTTATGATAAACGGTTCTGGCTCTTCGAAGACTGGGCGCCGCTACCGAAAAACGTCGTGCCGACATTCCTGAATCTGTGGCATCTCTACACCCTCGAACACTACGCAAAGATGCTTGCCGCAGCAGGCATGAAAAAGGAAGCAACCGCTTGTAAAGCAGTCAATGCAAAACGCAGAACGTTATTGATCAATAAACTCTTCAATAAAAAAGACGGCCTCTTTATCGCCGGATTCAATGAAAAAGGAAAACCGTCTGCTCCCGCAAGCGTTCACGATCAGGTTCTTGCCTGTCTCTTGCAGCTGACGCCAAAAGGTACGGAGCCGATGTTGAAGAAACTGATGCTGCCGCATGTGCATGAAAAGAAAATCGCAGGAGCCGAACCGTCCGCCTTCTGGTCGACGTATCTCTTTGACGCACTGCTACAACTCGGACACGGGCAGGACGTCATCCCGTTCCTGCGCAAAAAATGGGAACCCATGCTCAGCACCGGATCAACGTGGGAAGGTTACGACTGGAATGAAAGCGCTGGCGGAACCTGTTCGCACGCGTGGTCGGCGCATCCGTCTTACCATCTTGTAAACATTATCGCAGGCATCACGCAAACAGATGTCGCATGGAAAAGCGTGAAGTGGTCGCCCGTTTTTGTCAGCGGCATGGCGAATGCGGAAGCGACAATCCCGACACCACTCGGGAAATTGACGGCGGGTTGGAAACTTCTTTCACCGGCAACGAAAAAAGAAGGCGCGACCTACACCTTAAACCTGACGCTGCCAAAAGGAATCAAGCTGCAACTTGACCTTCCGGGACTCTGCAAAACTATCAGTAAATCTGGAAGCTATTCATTCGAATACCGGAACTGCTGATCGACTTCTAGATTTTGTTATTTCAAGTTTGATGAATGCCTGCGAGTTCCTTTGTGATCCGCAGGCATTTTCTTTTCTTCCCTCTGCCATCCGCCACAATTAAGCGCTGCTGTTTTTCAGAAGCGTTTTCCTCCATTTCTGTTATTATGAGCTGATCAAATTCTCTTGGGCGAAACAAAACAAACTGCCTATGCTACCCAGACGGAGGCTACCATGAAACGATGGCTTTTGCTGACTCTCTTAATCGCACTGACATTGACCTTTGCATTTTTCTCCAGCCCGCAATTGAAACCACTGGTACTTTCCCCTGCGGAAAAAATCGCACGGCAGTCAAACTGGGCAACACCGATCCCCAAAAAAGGGTTGCCAAACCTGCACCAACTCACGCCCAACCTTTACCGCGGCGCGCAACCGACCGCTGGCGGTATGAAAGAACTCGAAGCCATGGGAATCAAGACCGTTGTCAACTTGCGGTGGCTTCACTCTGATGACGACGAAGCAAAAGGAACCTCGCTGAACCTTATCCGTATCCGTTGTCAGGCGTGGGATAAAAATCTGGATGAAGAAGCTGCGCAGTTTCTCAAAATCGTGACCGATCCATCCGCGCAACCTGTCTTTGTCCATTGCAAACACGGCGCCGACCGCACAGGAACAATGTGCGCGATCTATCGGATTGCCGTGCAAGGATGGAGCGTTGACGAAGCGCTTGAAGAGATGACAAAAGGCGACTACAATTTCCACGAAGTCTGGAAAAACCTTCCGGCATATTTACACGGGCTGGATGTCGATAAACTTCGGGGCGTTGTCTCGCCTGTGAATGAACCGGCTGAAGAACCGACAACAAGCAACAGCAGCGATACGACTACACCAAGCGGGGTTCAATAGCTCGAAAATGCTCTAGGATCAAACTTCGTCCTTCACTCCGATCAGCTTTTCAATCTTTTCAATCAGCTGCCGCCGGTTGAACGGCTTGTTCAGGACTTCGACGTCTTTCGGCGCATTGGGATTGTTCAGGCCGGTAATGAGTAGAGCAGGCGTTTCGATCTTCTGCTTGCGCAACATCCCGAGCGTACTGTCGCCGCGCCCTTTGGGCATGTTCACATCGGCGATGATCAGATCAAACGGCGTTGGTCCCGACGCCAGCCGCAACATATCAAGTCCGTTATCGACAACTGAAATTGTATACCCTTCCGGAATCAAAAGCTGCTGGATATACAGACGCACATCGTCGTCATCTTCTGCCACAAGAATACGCTTGGCCATCATTATCCCTCCGCCGTCTCATACAGGCATTTCCGTATGATTTTTGTCTGCCCATTAAGAATAATACGATGTAGCGCAGGAATGAGCAAATCCGAAAGGTCTTTGAAACAACGAATTTCTGTGAATTGAGCATTATCATCGTGGCCGAAAACAATCAGTTTTGCGAATAAAAAAACGCCGACCATAATAGTCGGCGCAAAGGGTTTCATTTTGTATCTATTTCGGTAATAAAACTTATCGGTTTTCTTCGTGTTTCTTCAACTGCTCAGCACGCCAGCGATCGAGGCCTTCCTTTTTCCATGGCGGTACGCCTTCGGAATATTTCGGATCGCGCAGAATCGGATACATTGACCGCTGCAGCGCCGAAAACCGTTTCCACTCCAGCGCCATTTCCTCGGCCGTCAACCTGCGGTTTTCTGAAACCCACTGCGAAACAATCCGGTCGGCCATTTTGTTATCTGCAAGCAGATCCGAAATCCCGAGCTGGCTGACTGTCTCAATCATCTTACGCGCAGCTTCCGTCGTTTTCGACACGTCCTGCGAAGCTTCTTCAATCATCTTCGCACTGCTGTGCAACCGGATCACCAGCGCCTCGGCTTCTTTGGTCGTGTGGTTGACATTATCTACCGTCTGTTTGATATCGGCCTGCACTTCTTCATCACCGACAATCACATTCAGATTTTTTACCAATTCCTGAATTTCTTCGGAAATATCCTGCACTTTCCCCATGATTTCTGTCATACCGATCTGGGACTCGCCGTGGATACGCGGAATCGCAGGGCCATCCGAATTCATCGGCAGAGACTCGTCGCTCTCGCCTTGGGCAATTTCCAGAAACGTATCACCCACCAGCCCCGCATTGGCAATATGTGCTGTACAGTCAGCGGTCAGTTGATAGGTGCGGTCAATATTACACTCGATCTCGATGGTTTTTTTAATTAGTTTGATCGAATCGACCGAACCGATCTTTACGCCGCCCTGCTTGATGGGAGCACCACGCTTCAGGTCGCCGATATGCGTCAGTTCAACGACGATCTTGTAGCTGTTTCCGAATACGGACAACCCTTCGCTGGTCAGGAGAATCATCCCCATGATCAGAATCAGGCCGCCCAGAATAAACGAACCGATCAGAAGTTCGAGTTTGCCGGTTTCATTGTCTTTCACACTCAACCTCCCCTTTGGTGGTGTTTACCGCTTACCACAAACCGCTGGAATAACACATCCTGCAACCGCAGCCGCACCCCCGGCTATAAGACCGCCTGAATCGGACCCACTGCCTGTCCGCGCACAAACTGCCGGATCATCTTTTCCTTCTCCGTCAGCTTCGAGTCATCATCCGTTTCACGGATGTTGCGATAATAATCCGGATCGCCTTCTCCGACAATCTCGCCGCCGTGGAACATCAGAATCCGGTCGGCCGTTTTCAGCGCCACATGCATGTCATGCGTAACAACAATCGAGGTGACGTTTTTATGCTTCAAATCCTCGCACGTACTGATGATCAGATCCGCAATCGCATCACTCATGATCGGGTCGAGCCCTGTAGTCGGTTCATCGTACAGAACGATTTCCGGCTCAACCGCAATCGCGCGCGCAAGCGCCACTCGTTTTTTCTGCCCACCCGAAAGCTGAGACGGCAACTTCGCCGGAATCTCCGGAAACTTTTTCTTGCCAAGACCGACAGCACGGAGCTTGTCCTCCATGATCCGGGTCATCTCGTCTTCGTCGGTCATGCCGTTGGCGCGCAGGCCAAAGGTGACATTTTCACCGACCGTCATACTGTCGAACAACGCCCCACTCTGAAACAGCATCGCAAAATGGCGGCGCATCTCATCCAGCTGAACGTCATTCATCTGCGGAATCTCGCGTCCCATGTACAGGCACTTTCCACTATCAGGATAAAGCAGCCCGATCATAAGCCGCAGCGATACACTTTTGCCCACGCCGGACTGGCCGATGATGACGAGTGTCTCGCCGCGTTTGACCGCCAGCGACACGCCTTTTAACACATGCAAGCTCCCGAAGGATTTGCATACGTTTTCGAATACGATCAGGTCTTCACCTGTTTCAGGCATTTTTACACTTCCCTCACACGGAGCGGAATGGATCGAAGACATACATCACCATCGTCAGGAACAGGTTCAGCATCAGCACCGAAATACAGCAGGCGACATTTGCTTCGGTCGTCGAACGCCCCACCCCCTCAGCACCGCCGCGCGTATTAATCCCTTTATAACAGCAGATCAGCGCCATCGACCCGCCGAAAACCGCAGCCTTTGTCATCCCTGTCAGAAAATCATACCAGACCAGAAATTCTTTGGTGTGCTGCCACATGTAATGGCCGTCAACGCCCTGGCCATACACCGCAAGGCCAAAGCCGGCAAGGATACCGACCACAAACGCAAACGCGGTCAGGATCGGCGCGAGAAAAGTCGCGGAAATCACGCGGGGAACAACCAGATACCGCACCGGGTCTGTGCCCATTGTGCGCAGTGCGTCGAGCTGCTCGGTCACCGCCATCGTACCAAGTTCCGCCGTCATCGCGCCGCCCACACGGCCTGCGAGCATCACGCCGGTCAATACAGGACCAAGCTGCAGGACAAGGGAATTTGCAACAAGCGGCCCCATCCAGCTGGTCACGCCGAGTTTTGATAGTTGGAAATAACTTTCATACGCCAGCACCATACCGGTAAACGCGCCGGTGGTGATGACAACAGGAATGCTGCTGACACCGATGAAGTACATCTGCTTGAGAATGACTTTCCACGGTGCAGGAAGCTGACGGCGGCAAATGCAGAGGTATGTCCAGCGCATCACCTCTGACAAGAGCATTCCCATCCGGCCAACTTCGGCAATGGCGTTGGTGAATATCGCTCCAAGTTGTGCAATCAGTACCAGCATGGATCTCTACAAACACCCTTCTTCAAAACCAAGTGCGCAAAAACCGACCACTTCCGTTACCGGAATCATTCGATCAGTCTTCGTCACTCTCGTCAGCATCAGTATCGGCATCGGCCTTTGCACTCGACTTCGCTTTCGAACGCGAACGCTTCTTTGTTGTTTTTGACTTTGCCGGTGCGCTGTCTTCTTTCTCGCCGTCGGTTTTGTCGTCAACTTTTACTTCTTTTGCGGATTCCGCTTTTTCATCCGACTCGTCATCCGATTCAAAGAAAAGATGCTCATCCTTGACGTCGACAACGATCTTGTGACCCGACTTGAAACGCCCGCGCAGAATTTCTTCCGAAATCGGATCTTCAAGGAATTTCCCAATAGCACGGCGTAGCGGCCGCGCACCGAAATCGACATTCGATCCTTTGCCGATCAGGAAGTCTTTGGCCGCATCGGTCAGTTCCAGCGACATGTTCTGCTCGACCAGACGCTTGAAGACGCCGGCGATTTCGATATCGACAATCTGCGCCAGATCATCACGGTTGAGATAGCTGAAGATGATCGTCTCGTCCAGACGGTTGACAAACTCGGGACGGAATTCGCGTTCGACGGCTTCCGAGAGTGATTTCTTCAGGCGATCGTTAACCGAGTCGTCTGTTTTCTTCGTAAAGCCGAGTGAGCCCTGGTTCTTGATCAGTTCCGCCCCGACGTTTGAGGTCATGATCAGGATGCAGTTGCGGAAGTCGACCCTGCGGCCATAGCTGTCAGTGAGTGACCCTTCTTCCATGATCTGCAGCAGGATGTTGAAGATATCCGAGTGCGCTTTTTCAAGTTCGTCGATCAGAACAACGCAGTACGGGCGACGGCGAACCTTTTCGGTCAGCTGCCCGCCTTCTTCAAAACCGACGTATCCGGGAGGTGCACCCACAAGGCGCGAAACCGCGTGCTTTTCCATATATTCAGACATGTCGATCTGGATCAGCGCGTCTTCTTCGCCGAACATGAACTCGGCCAGTGCGCGCGCAAGCAGAGTCTTACCCACACCCGTCGGGCCAAGGAACAGGAAGCTGCCGACCGGACGGCGCGGATCTTTGAGCCCCGCACGCGAGCGGCGCACCGCGCGGGCGATAGCGTTGATTGCATCGTGCTGGCTGATGACGCGCTTGTGCATCACGTCTTCCATCTTCAGCAGACGTTCTGTTTCTTTGGCTTCCAGACGCGAGAGCGGAATGCCGGTAATGCTCGAAACAACTTCGGCAACAATCTCTTCGTCAACCGTACCTTCTGTTTCCTGTTGCTTTTCGCGCCATTCTTCCTGAGCGCGTTTCATCTTTTCTTTTTTCTTCTCAGCCTGATCGCGCAACTCCGCAGCCTTTTCAAATTCCTGGCTGGCGACGGCTTCGTTTTTCTCACGCTCAAGTGTTGCGATTTCCGCTTCGATATCTTTCAGATTCGGCGGACGTGTCATCGACGCCAGACGCACGCGCGAACCGGATTCATCGATCACATCAATGGCCTTGTCCGGCAGAAAACGGCCGGAGATGTAACGATCAGCCAATTTGACGGCTTCGTCAATCGCGTTGTCGGTAATCGTCACGCGGTGGTGGGCTTCATACCGGTCACGCAAACCTTTGAGAATCTCAACAGTCTCTTCACGGCTCGGCGGATTGACCATGATGATCTGGAAGCGCCGCTCAAGCGCGCTGTCTTTTTCGATATACTTGCGATACTCGTCCAGCGTCGTCGCGCCGATACACTGCACTTCACCACGCGCAAGCGAAGGTTTGAGAACATTCGACGCATCGATCGAACCTTCCGCTCCGCCTGCGCCGACGAGGGTATGGAACTCATCGATAAAGAGGATCACGTTCTGTGCACGGCGCACTTCGTTCATGACCGCTTTGATGCGTTCTTCAAACTGCCCGCGGTACTTGGTGCCCGCCACCATCATCGCAAGGTCAAGCACGACAATCCGCTTTTCGATCAGGATCTCGGGAACGTTGCCGCTGACGATATCCTGCGCAAGGCCTTCGACAATCGCGGTCTTACCGACACCCGCCTCACCCAGAAGCACGGGATTGTTTTTCGTGCGGCGCGCAAGGATCTGCAACACACGTTTGATCTCTTTGTCGCGACCGATGACAGGGTCAAGTTTGCCCTCGCGCGCAAGCTGGGTCAGGTCACGCCCGAATGAGTCAAGTGCTGGCGTTGCGCTCTCGCTCGCCTGCGCACCAGCAGCACCGCCCGGGGTGCTGCCCATGCCTTCGGGAGTCCCCATCGAACCGGATGCCTGCGAATCATTCATGTTGTCGGCACCGAGCAGCTCCATGACCTCCGCACGTACATCTTCAAGACGGATGCCGAGGTTGAGCAGCACCTGCGCAGCCATCCCCTCATTCTCCCGAAGAAGACCGAGAAGCAGATGTTCTGTGCCGATATAGTTGTGCTCGAGGTTGCGCGCCTCTTCCATCGCCAGTTCCAGAACCTTTTTGGCTTTGGGCGTAAACGGAAGCGAGCTTGTCGCCGACATGGTCTCACCCGTGCCGGAGACATATTTCTCGACTTCAACGCGAACCTTTTCCAGATCCACATCGAGATTTTCCAAAACGTTTGCAGCCACACCCGAGCCTTCTTTCACAAGCCCCAGCAGGATATGTTCTGTGCCGATGAACTCGTGACCGAGGCGTTCAGCCTCCTGGCGGGCGAGATTGATCACCTTGCGGGCGCGATCGGTGAATTTCTCAAACATGCGCTCTCCTAATCTATGAGAAAGTGAGTTGTGTATTCTTGTCTGTCGTTTCCGGCGTGCTTTCCTTTTCCCTTCGTACCGCTGAAGGAATCTGGAAAACATGGTCCGGATATCAGCCTGCAACTTCCGGCACTACGGCAAACGGCTGGCAAACCTGTAAGAGAGGTTTTTCCGTCGCCCGCCATTTGAATGCGGAACAGACAGCCCTCCCCCTGAACTCTTACGGTATCAGCCAATGTTATTGTCCTGCATTGTCTGTTTTTTTCTCATTCACTTCAAGTATTTTCGGTAAAAACAGGGCATCTCAGGCCAATGTCTTACAAAACTCTCATGAAAAACCCGTCAGAACCGGCCGATCTCTTCCTACCCCTTCCGTTTTCTTTATACACAAATGCAAAAAGCCGCAACCGGCTTTTGACAGCGGTTACGGCTTTTTGCACGTTCTCGGCCGGATTTAACGACCCCCAAAGCTCATTTGATAGTTAACGTTATTCGATGGACAAAATCTCCAGTTCCATCTCACCTCCCGGCAACACGGCTTTAACCACATCGCCGACTTCCGCGCCAACCAGCGCTTTTCCGATCGGACTCGTACAAAGGATTTTACCACTAGTGGCGTCCGCTTGTCCAGCACCAACCAGTGTTCTTTCCATCTCTTTTCCATCAGAAAGACGTTTGAACTTAACGGTACGCCCCATGACCGCCTTGCCTTCAGGAGCCTTGGACATATCGATAATATCGGACAGCGCAATCATCCCCTCGAGTTCCTGAAGCTTGCCCTGCACCATGCCAAGTTCTTCGCGTGCGGCGTGATAGTCTGCATTTTCGCGGAGGTCGCCTTTTTCGCGGGCTTCCTGAATCTGCTGTTTGATCGTGGGCACCCGCTTCTGCAGAGCCTCTTTTTCTTTCACGATTTTATCATAGCCTTCCTGTGTCATCGCTATACGATCCGGCATAATTTCCCTCCTTTTTTTGCTTGTCGCAGCGCGTTTTATATGCCGCGACACGATAGTGTAACCTTTATTACAACTTCAAGCTGGTTAATTTGATCCAACGCACAGCGTTGGCAGCATCATACTGTTAGTCCCGGTCTTCAACCATCAGCTTCAGGCGTGCGCAGCCCTTTTCGATCAACTCGCGGCTGGTGGCATAGCTGAGGCGGATATGGTGATCCTCACCAAACGCGCACCCCGGTACCGGCGCGACCAGAACCGACTCAAGCGCGGCATTGCAAAAATCAACCGAACCACCGATCTTGATCCCGCCAAGCGTTTTGCCCAGCAGCGCGCTGAACTCGGGCATGACATAAAATGCACCGCCCGGCATCGCGCAGGTAATCCCTTCGATGTTATTTAAAAGTGAAACGATCAAGTCGCGACGCGCGGCAAATTCATTGCACATGATCTGCACGCAATCCTGCGGGCCGGTCAGCGCCGCAATCGCCGCCATCTGCGAGATCGAGCAGGCGTTACTGGTCGAATGGCTCTGGATATTGGCCATCGCTTTGGTAATCGCTTCAGGCGCGGCCGAAAAGCCGATCCGCCAGCCGGTCATCGCATAGGCCTTCGAACAGCCGTTGATCACAATTGTGTTCTGACGACAATAATCACTCAGACCAGCTATCGAAATGTGCTTGTTTTCGCCGTAAACCAGCTTGTCGTAAATTTCATCCGACATGCACAGCACGTTGTGCTTTTCCAGAACCGCAGCGATTTTCTGCAACTCCGCTTTGTCAATCACCGCACCGGACGGGTTCGACGGGCTGTTCAAAATCAGCATCTTCGTCTTCGGCGTAATCGCCTGTTCAATGGCCTCAGCCGTCAGTTTGAAACCGGAGGCCGCATCGGTCTGTAAAAATACCGGCGTCCCGCCCGCAAGCCGCACCATTTCCGGATAGCTGACCCAGTACGGCACCGGAATAATGACTTCGTCACCATCATCGACCAGCGCCTGACAAGCCAGATAGCAGTTCATCTTCGCACCCGCACCGATCAGGATTTCTTTCGGCTGATACGTCAGCCCCAGATCCTCTTGAAAACGCATGCACACCGCTTCGCGCAAAGCCGGGTGTCCCGCGTTTGCAAGGTATCCATGCACGCCGTCATGAATGGCTTTTATCGCAGCTTCGCAAATGTGCTCGGGTGTTTTGAAGTCCGGCTCACCTGCAGCAAACTCGACAATATCCTTCCCCTTGGCCTTAAGGGATGCTGCTTTTGCAGCGACTGCCATGGTCATGCTTGCTTGACCGGATGCAGCACGACGACTGAGCACCTGGCTCATAGTTTGATTCTCCTGCGCAATAGTGACTGTCAATGATCACCCTCCACACGGCCTCAATAGAAACCGGTATGACCTGTAACGATGTGCATTCCGGTCTGCAGATACGGATGGGCACAAAACCAATCCATAACCATACACCGTAAAAAAAACACACCGCCAGCGGAATACCTTTCCGTGCGGTCAACGTATTTTAATTGATCCTATAATCCTCACGGCCATAGTCAAGTAAAACCCGCCCCTTCAGGATGAAAATGGAGCCGGAAAATCATAAATACTCCAACCGAGCGAATACACAAACAATCACTTATTTTGCCAAGTTCGTTTGCCCACCGTGCAACCCACGAAGAAAGCCATACCATAACATCATGCCATTAAATATCTTATATTCTTATTGCAAAAGATGCAGACTTGACAAAGATTGAGTCCTTGCTATAGTCATAAGGTGTTACCATGTACTCTGCTCAATTTCACCATAAGTCGACCTGAAGGCCCAGAATGATTATTTTCCGGAACTACCGCCCACCGCACGGCTTTACCGATGACTTTCAAAAGGTCAAATCATTTCTGCACTCTTTGGATGAAAACCACAGTAACGGCTTCTGTACCATGAATGCCGTCCGGTGGGAGTGGTCTTTTTCCCTGCCCTATTTTAACAAGCAATACATCAACAAAATCGGTCTTTGGGAAGATTGCGGCAAACTTGTCGCTCTGGCGACCTATGAAACCGAACTGAAAGATATTTTCATTGTCATTGATGAAGACTACAGCTATCTGAAAAAAGACGTGCTGCGCTATGCGCGGGAAGGCTTTGCTCCTGACAAAAAAGTGTTTATCAATATTCCCGACCACGACAGGCAACTGCAAACAATCGCCCGTGAGATGGGACTAACACCAACCCAAAAACGGGAAGATCTTGCTGTTTTCGAAACAAGGCAAAAGCCGGACTACACGCTTGAAGACGGCTTTAGCATTGTCAGCCTGAAAGACAACTGTGATGTGAAACAATACGGAGCGGTTCTCTACAGAGGCTTTGACCACGGCGACTTCCCGCCCGACACCATACAGGAATATAACGAACGCGCGTTTAGCCTTTCAGGTCCCGGCAACGATTTAAGTTTGAAAATCGCCGTCGTCTCTCCTGAGAATCAGTTCGTGTCGTTCTGCGGAATGTGGTATTCACCCGGCGATGAGAATGCATATGTTGAACCCGTTGCAACTGACCCGAAATACAGAAATAGAGGGTTCGGGCGGGCTGCGGTACTGGAAGGAATCCGCAGGTGCATGGCGCATGGCGCCAAACGTGCCTATGTCGGCTCACCGCAGCAGTTTTACTACAACATCGGGTTTGACCCGGTGGCTACCTTTACGTTCTGGCAATAAAATTCTGTTCAATGCAAATAACATAAAAACCACTCCAACCTGTTTCAGATTGGAGTGGTTGTCTGAATTTATTGTCTATGGCTTCGATATGCCGCTTGTTCTGAAACCGTTACTGTTTTTTCTTCTCGTCAAAGCGGCGGACTTCATCACGCAGAAACGCCTCCCACGTACCGGTCTGATCAACCGCCGGTGCCGTAATAAAGATATCCTTGTCCCCGCGGCCTGACATGTTGACCACCAGAATCTCGTCAGACGACATCTTCGGCGCAAGCTTGATCACCTCCGCCAGCGCATGCGTCGACTCCAGCGCGGGAATAATCCCTTCGTTGCGTGCGAAAAAGCGGAACGCTTCAATCACTTCCGCGTCAGTGGCAAGCGTAAAACTGATCCGCCCCATCTTCTCGAGCTGAGCAAGCTGCGGGCCGATACCGGCATAGTCAAGGCCGGCACTGATCGAGTGGGTCGGCGACATCTGCCCTTCTTCCTGCAGGAAAATCGACTTGTACCCGTGAAAGACCCCGAGGCTGCCACTGCCGTTCATGCGCGCGGCGTGATCGCCAATCTCCGGCCCGCGCCCACCGGCTTCAACCGCGACCATCTTCACGTCTTTGTCATTCAGAAAATCGGTAAAGAATCCCATGCTGTTGGAACCGCCGCCGACACACGCGACCATCACCGACGGCAGACGCCCTTCACGCTCTTTAATCTGTTGTTTGACTTCACGGCCGATGACCGACTGAAAATCACGGACAATATCCGGATACGGCGCTGGTCCCAATGCGCTACCCAACAGATAATGCACACCGTCAGGATTTTTCACCCACTGCTCGATCGCCTCATCCACCGCGTCTGTCAGCGTCTTGCTTCCGCGCGTAACCGGAATCACCTCGGCACCGAACTGCTGCATCCAGAAGACATTCGGCCGCTGGCGGCGCACATCGTCCTGCCCCATGTACACGCGGCATTTCATCCCAAGGCGTGCGGCGGCACACGCGCTGGCAAGCCCGTGTTGACCGGCACCGGTCTCGGCGATAACGGTGTGCTTGCCCATTCTTTTTGCAAGCAGCGCCTGCCCGACAGCGTTGTTGATCTTGTGCGCACCGGTATTGGCAAGGCCTTCAAGTTTGATATAGATCTTCGCACCACCCAACTCACGCGTCGCGTTTTCAGCATAGAGCAGCGGTGTCGGACGACCGATGAATGTCTGCTGGATAGTGAGAAGTTCTTTCTGAAAATCAGGATCTTTACCGAACTTCGCATAAGCATCGGCAAGTTCCTGCAGCAAAGGTTCGAGTTCATCCGGTACAAACCGCCCGCCGAACTCGCCAAAAAATCCACCTTTTGACTCTTCCTCACTCATCATCCATCCTTTCTTTTCCATTCCGGTTTGATATCCGTTGAAATGCTTCTATAGAGAAATAAAAAAACGCCGGCTTATGATAAGCCAGCGATTAGATGAATCCACAGATCCTTTCAGCAGCTTATCAGAAAATGATCAGCTACCCCACCAGTATTTACGGATCATGGTTACGTTATCGTTCACAAATTTCTCCGGTTGCTTTTCACTAAGTTTATCCGGATGATCCCGCATTGTCAAGGTAGAGATGCCAACTGCCTTTTGCAACGCGTGGACACTATTGCGCGCGCTTCTCGCTCTCTTCGGTTGCGGTTTTGATAAACGCGGCAAAAAGCGGATGCGCCTTGACCGGACGGCTCTTGAACTCCGGATGCGCCTGTGTGGCGATAAAGAACGGGTGGTCTTTCAGCTCGATCAACTCGACCAGCCCTTTTTCCGGATGAACGCCTGAGATGGTCAAGCCGTTTTTCTCCAGCGTTTCGACCTTCTCGGGATTAACTTCATAACGGTGGCGGTGACGCTCCTGCACCATTTCCGACCCGTAAATTTCATACGCCTTTGTTCCGGGCTTGAGCTTGCAGTCATATGCCCCCAGCCGCATCGTGCCGCCTTTTGCGGTTACATTCTGCTGGCTGTCCATCAGCGCGACATAGGCCTTGCTCAGGTCGCCTTCGCCTTCTTCATCAAACCATTCGCCGCTGATGGCTTCCGGCTCTGCGCAGACGTGGCGCGCATACTCGATAACCGCGCACTGCAAACCGTAACAAAGCCCCAGAAACGGGATCTTGTTTTCACGCGCCCAGCGGATCGCGGCCATTTTGCCTTCCGTACCGCGACGGCCGAATCCGCCCGGAACCAGAACCCCGCTGACACCCGACAGGATCGCCTCGGCGCCTTCTTCTTCAATATCTTCGGCTTCAACCTTGCGGAACGTCACCTTGATCCGGTGCTCGATGCCGCCGTGGGCAAGCGCTTCATATACGCTCTTGTATGAGTCGGTCAGCGACGTGTATTTGCCGACGACTGCAATTTCGACCGTCTTTTCCGGACGAAGCACTCGATCCAGCATCGCTTTCCAGTCAGTCAGGTCGGCATCAGCCGGATCGATATGAAGGTACCGGCAGACCGACATATCCACGCCCTGGTTCATCAGCATCAGCGGCACTTCATAGATGCTGTTGGCGACGTCTTCTTCCTGAATCACCTGATCTTTATGCACGTTGCAGAACAGGGCGATCTTGGCACGGTGTTCTGCCGTGATAAACGTCTCGGTGCGGCAGATGATCATGTCGGGCTGAATTCCGATTTCACGTAGTTTCTGCACTGAGTGCTGGGTCGGTTTTGTCTTGATTTCGCCGGATGCGCGCAGATACGGAATCAGCGTCAGGTGAATGAACATCACATCGCCGTGCGGACGTTCGAGATTAAATTGACGGAAGGCTTCCACAAACGGCAGGCCCTCAATATCGCCGATCGTACCACCAAGCTCGACAAGGATCACATCCACACCCGGCTTTTCCAGCGCGCGGATCGCGTCTTTAATTGCATTCGTAATATGCGGAATGACCTGCACCGTGCCGCCCAGATACTCCCCGCGGCGTTCGCGCTCGATCACATCGCTGTAGATGCGGCCTGTGGTGATATTCGAAGCCTGCGTCATCGGCCGACAGGTGAAACGCTCGTAGTGGCCGAGGTCAAGATCGGTTTCCGCACCGTCGTCAGTGACAAACACTTCGCCGTGCTGGAACGGGTTCATCGTGCCCGGATCGACGTTGATATACGGGTCAAGCTTGAGCATGCGGATCTTGAGCCCCCGGCTACGAAGCAGGAGACCGATCGACGCGCTGGTCAGACCCTTGCCCAATGATGAAACCACGCCGCCGGTAATGAAAACAAACTTGCTCACGATCATCCTTCCTGCTCAAAATCTCTGTATCCGCGTCAATTCTATAACCGTTTCTATATGTGATCTTTTATGCTGTTGTTTGAAAATAGCTTTGGGTCATATCAAAAACGATTTTCCGATTCTGGTTGAACCATCCCGCTATTATGCCACTTTACCGTCTGAGCGCAAGATCCGAAAACCGGCTCTTTTTCAACAAATTGCCTGCCTGCGCCAGATTCTGCGTAAAACCGCAGTTTCACCGCCGTGGCCGTTAAACATCAGTCGGATTTTTTGCACGATTTTCTTCAGCAAAATCCGGACAAAACAAAACCGGCAGCCGGGCGATTCCAGCCGCCGATCTTTTTGACATTGTTCTGCTCTCAGCCGGTATCAGGTTTATCCGAAAAACTGGGAGTGGTTGCGCACGCTAGTGCCTGTACAAGGCCTGCAACTCTCAGCCGAGTTTCGGCACCAGATAGTCGACCGTGCTCTGCATCGTGCGCAGTTCGCCGTAATCGGCTTCCGGCACTTCGACCTTGTGCTGCTTGCGCAGTTCCATCACGATATCAAGAAAGTCCATGCTGTCCAGACCGATCTGATCGCGTAGCGGCTCCGCGTCATCGATGGCTGACAGATCTTCATCCGGCGCAATGTCTGCGATAATATCAAGTACCAACTGGCGTATTTCTTCCCGGCTCATGCTACTCCTCACACGTCTTCTATTCTATACTATTAAAATGTCCTACCATTTTTTTATCACGCAAACGATGCAGGCACTAATCTATTGCGCAAATTTCCGACCCTACGCCTCAAAGCGTTTTACGATCAGAACCGCGTTGATGCCGAGCATCCCGAATGAGTTGTTCAAAATATAACGGATTTCTTCCGCTTGGCAAGGCTTTCCCGTCACAAGTTTTGGCAAAGCACACGCGGGATCCAGATCATCCACGTTAATTGTCGGGTGGACGATATTATCGGTCAGGCTCGGTAAATTGCCCGCCAGCTCCAGAGAACCAGCCGCGCCCATCGCATGGCCGAAGAAACTTTTCGTATTATTCACATACGTGCGCATGTTTTCGCCAAACACCTCGCGAAGCGCCGCGCACTCTTTCGGGTCACCCTCCGGCGTTCCGGTTGCGTGGGTGCTTACAAGGTCGATCTGCTCGGGTTTGAGCCCCGCGCGCTCAATTGCTTTTTTCATGCACTGCGCCTGACGCTCCGCATTCGGCAGAACAAAATCGGTCGCATCCGTATTAATCGCCCAACCCGCGATTTCCGCGATAATCGTCGCTCCCCGCTTCTCTGCGTCAGACAAGCGTTCGAGTACATACAGACAGCCGCCTTCGCTGATGACAATCCCGTTGCGTGCCTTGTCAAACGGCCGGCTGGCTCGGTTGGGATCTTCATTTGTAGCAAGTGCATTCTGACTTTTGAAGCCTGCGAAAATTCCAAATGTATGGATGCTCTCACTGACTCCGCCGCCGATAGCGATATCCACCTCGTGCATCATCAGCTGTTGCGCCGCATGAATGACACCGTAATTTCCTGCCGCACACGCCGCTCCGATACAGCAGTGCGGGCCGGTAATTCCCATATTCAAACACACTTCACCGGCCGGAGAATTTGCAACCGTCCGCGGATTGTGGTGGTGCGTCCAGTATTTCGTGTCGTAGTCGAATTCCTTGATATTCGCGATTTCAGTTTCCGTCTCGACATTGCCGTGTTCGGTTGTGCCAACGTAGACACCGATCCGCGAAGGATCAAGATCCGCGACCTTCAAGCCCGCACTGACAAACGCTTCCTGCGCGCAATAAATCGAGATGGAGCCGGCCCGTGTTCCGCGACGGACTTCTTTTTTCTTCTGATAGCGTGTCGCGTCAAAATCACAGATCCCGGCAGGGCACTCTTCCATATAACGGGGTTTGAGCCACTGCACATTCGGCTGCCCCGCCAATAATTTTTCCCGATGGGTGGCCAGGTCATTGCCTAAGGGAGAAGTCAGTCCCAAGCCTGTTATAACAATCCGTTCCATCTTTGTCTCTTTCTTCCGCTACCTGAAAACCGGTTTATTGCATTCTTCCCGACGCTTGCTTATAACATGCATATCGTTCCATATACTGTACCGGCAAGCTGTTGTAATTTGATGATCATAACCGAGCCGGAGCATCTATACCAGAGGATTGTCCGGAAGTTTATGAAAAAAGCAGTGTAACGATTCCAGACAAAATGGCAATGTTTTTTGCAAAAGCGATTTTTTTACTCTGTTTTCTTCTTGCATGTCCACTTTCTGAACGGGTATCATTCCTACAATTGCTGTAACGAGACATAAAAGCCGTTTATTCGATAGAAATGGTATAGATTCAGATGGTCCAAGAACAAGAGCCGGCAGTCCTCTTTGTCGACGATGACGAACAGGTGGTGGATTTCCTCTCCACATTTTGCCGGGCACTCGGTGTTGAACATGCATCAACAACTTCCGCACATGAAGCGTTGCAAATGTGCGCAACCCGTCGCTTTGATTTAGTCATTACCGATTTAAAGATGCCGACAATGGATGGCGTTGAACTTGCAAAGCGCCTGAAAAAAGAGCATCCTGATATCGGACTCTTCAGTTTTACCGGCGAAACAGGCCACTATAACTTAGATGAGCTCAAAGAAATATTCGAGTATATCTACTTCAAGCCGACCGATTATTCCCGAATGATTGGCGAAACGATGAAATTTCTCGCGCTTCGGAAATATCCCGGTCTCAGATAACAAGTTACACTTTTTTAATTCTCTGAGACGATTTCCCGGAAAAGTTGCCGACACCGCCACCTTGGGGTATACTTGGTATGGGCGCACCGATGTTTCCCCACGAGGTTCCCCAAACCCCAACCCCCTCCGGTGCGCCTTTTTCATTTATTGCATTTCAGATACTTCAGTCGAAATACGAATTCGGCATCCCGATAACCTTCTGATTGGTAAAATGCATCGGGTCGCTCATGCACACGACCTGCCCCTCACGCGCCAACTTCTGATAAAATCGCGGCAATCCATGGTGGCCTTCTGGAATCCCGCCGATATGACGATATGCTTCCCGATCGATAAACAGACCATGCGATAGAGTGATTTTATGGGAGAGATGCGCGTTCAGATTCCGGACCATCACCCGAAGCCAGCAGCTGATACTCCACTTGCGTGGCGCCAGGTAAAAATATCCGCCGACAACGCCGCGCTGGTCAAGTGCGCTCAGGATCTGAATTCCTGCGTTTTCCACCGGAAACGAGCGCACGGACAAAAACCAGAATGCCGACCCACGCGCACGTTTGACCGCTTCAGAAACAGCCTGCGACTCGGTACCGATCCCGCGCACGATACTGACACCGCGTGTTGCAGCGATAGCGACGGTATCGTCAGAAGAGCCCAGATCGCACAGAATCACTTCCATCGCGCCGCATGTTAACATATTATCGAGAAACGCAGGCAGTAATGCCGCCGCGTTTTTGACGGGGACAATAACCGACACCCCCTCAACCCACTCTAACATCCGTGCCATGATCAGATTTCCAATACGCCCAACGAAACTAGAGGACGTTCTCAATTAAGCAGGCAGTCGCAGATGAGAGCAAACCGGATAGATGTAAGGAATAACAGCGAAGGCTATGCCATTCATAGTCAAACTGTTACGACGAAACAGATATCCGGTTTGCTCTCACAACAAGAAAAAATTCAACATGCATCTTCTTGCGCTTTTCCTCTTCGTTATCGCGTCTTACCGATCAATAAGGTCGCTTTCGCCGCGACGCCTAGATGAAAAATGCAAAAAGATGTCTGCGGCTACCTGATTAATTGAGAACGCCCTCTAATATTGTGCGTAATTTTACCGGATCTGTAAAGAGGATGGCTTGTAATCCAGCCGCTTTTGCCCCATCAACGTTTTTCTGCAGGTCATCGATAAACAGACATGACCCGGCGTCCACACCAACAGATTCTACGGCTGCGCGATACATCGCCGAACTCGGCTTGACCTCTCCCACCTCAAAACTGAGGGCAGGTTTCTGTACCTTTTGCAGAAACGGGTATGTTTTTAAAAGATAATTCCAATGCAACGGATCGGTATCGGAAAGAATCGTAACAGGCAGCTTTGCATAAACCTCATCAAACAGTTGCGGCATCAGCGGCATCGGTTCAAAGATCGAGCACCAGATTTCGACAAACTCATCATAGGTCGGATTGATTTCGAGTGTCTGACAAACCGCTTCATAAAATTCCTGCGGACTCAATTTGCCTACGCTGTAACGGCAAAACAAGTCATGCTTCGACAGATGCATAATCACATCTTCAGTCGTCGATTCCTTGACCCCGAGTCCTGAGAGTCTGCCGAGTAAACCCTTGGCCGGATTGATCTGAACAAGTACCCGCCCCAGATCAAAGATTACTGCACGGATTGGTGTTGTTGCTGCCACAGGAATATTGCTCCTGCCTATTTTTCCCAAATTGAAAACGCACTGACGATAACTCAAAAATGAGAACAATTATTCTCTGAGCGAATCCGACGGATGGCTGAAGAGGAAGAAGCGGCGTTTCGTTTTCGGAGACTCTTCTTCCTTAACCGGTTCCGGCTCCTGAACCGGCGCAATTTCGCGCTGCCCATAACGCGAGGCAGCCGGTTCTCCCGCTTCTGTTTCTTCAGCGGCAACAGGCTCCTGCGTCGTATCGACTGCCTCTGCGGAACGATCAGCCGGACTCTTTTCTGCCGATTCGGACGACTCCATCATATCCTGAAACGGTTGTTGCACCGGCGTTGTCGATCCTGCCGCTGGGGCCTCGCGTCCAGACTCAAACGGATTCGGACGGACATCCGCAGGACGTACTGGTTCACGAACCGTTTCTAAATCATCTGTCCGGTACGACTGCGGCTCTGTCAGTTCAGGCGCAGCGGGAGAAGTTGGCGACCGCCTCGGGATCCGCTTGAGCCAGCGCGAAATTCCAGATTCCGATTCATTCAACCCGTCCGGATTGCTGCGGCGTTCTTCGACTGTCGCAGATCGGACGCGGCCGTCAGTCACCGCGGTCCATTCATCCGGCATCCCGTTTCCGGTCAGGTCACGCCCACTCTCAATCAGCGTTCCGTATTGCGAGCGGGTAAAGGTGTCGAGAATGCCATCGTGATTTCCGTCGACGCTCTCCTGCACGATCCCGCCAAGTTCATAGCGCTTGCGCAAATCGATCCGCCCATCCGAATCCCGGTCAGCTTCTTCCATCGCCAGACGCCCCTGCTCGTAAAACCGCCACAGGTCGATGCGCCCATCCCGATTATAAGCGTCAAACTCTTCAGCGACGACCAGATCGTTTTCAAAAAAACGCGTTCCCTGCCAGCCTTCGGGACTGACAACATGGTTATCGGTCAGAAGGGCCCGTGGATTCGGCTCATTACACCCGCACAGCAGCATCGCCACCCCTGCCAGCGTTCCACACATCACTCCAACCCGCCCCATAACCAACCTCCTTTTTTACCAACGCTAAGCGTTGGATCACTTTAATGCGTTTTTACGTTTTATTTGCAACCGGCATGTCTTCGACATTCATGCCATTTTTGCCGCATCGATTTCAACTCCTCTATGCGGACAAAGGGTACAGCAGCCTGCTGCTTACAAAGAGACTTATCCTGTTTATCGGCATACAAAACCAGATTACTGATAGAATTTTACGATGTTTTGCATTTGACCCAAGCACACTCTCAACCCATAAACAACAGAGATTTTACGCACAAACTAGGAAAAGCGGATGAAGGTATGGCAATCTATCGCAAGCGTGGTTGTGCAGCGATAGTCAGTCATATCGAATCCGCGCTGACGCCGCTTTGTGTGTGAAAGATCTGGATCCTGAATTCTCGCAGAAATGGAAAACTACTCTTTTTCCGTCTGATCCGATGCTGCCGCCCGACGACCGACATGGATCAAGCACGCAGACAGAAGATTTGCCAGTGCCTTTTCCGGCACAACAAACCGACAGTCCATCTGCCCGCCATGAGCGCAACTTGTCCAGACAAACGGCTCGCCTTCGGTTTTGAATGTCGAGAATTCCGATAACTGCCGTGCGGCAAGCTCTTCTGACGACAAACCGAATCTGGCAACACCAGCGGCCGACTGGATCATCTGCATCGGGTTCATTGCCGAAAGCGAACACCAGGGACCGGGAAGATCACTTTTAACTGACGCGACCGCCTGCTCAAAAATCGGCTTGATTTCAGGTTGCTTTTGGCCTGTATCGGCTGCTG
The DNA here is from genome assembly GCA_003249795.1 of bacterium. GTDB lineage: Bacteria > Planctomycetota > SZUA-567 > SZUA-567 > SZUA-567 > SZUA-567. The sequence continues at coordinate 31,771 of QKHZ01000030.1, forward strand.
CATCAACCGATCCTCGCCCCTGATAGCGGTCGAGGACGATTTTGATCGCGCGCAGACACGTCAGCTCCGCGGTTTCATCCTGCCGCAAGCCTGTAGTTGCAATCACCGTAATCTCTCCGGCTTGTGTGACGTAATACCGTTGTGGTTTGTCCATGTCTCCCAGTCCGAGAGAGCCGGTTTGGATCTGTGTTGAAAATGTATGGACTGCAAAACCACCGAGATTACGCGTTTCTTTTTCCAGCTTCTGGTTCAGGCGGATTCCGTTCTGTTCCAGCAGTTCAACCAGCGGCCCTTTGTCCAGTGCAGTCAATACAGATTCGGCAAACATTTCCGCCGCCGCAGGATTGCGCCACCGAACTAAACGCAGCACAACCGGACCGGTCTCTTCATATCCGGCTTCAGGGGCGATCATCCCCATAGCGGTTTCAACCGGATCGGCTTTTTCCAGAAGCGGGACAAGGTCGGAAGCAGCTTTACGAACATCAACGTTCATCCCACCGGACAAGCCCGAGGCCAGCGACAGCCCGAGGCCCTCGACCCACTCTGTCCACATCGCAGGCCACAACCGCGATTCATTGACCGAAACGCAATCGTCCGGCAAAAGTTTTCCGCACTGCAGATCGTGATCGTTGACCTGCTGGAATATATATTCCATTGATGAACCGACACGCGGGGTAAGCATCGCGCTCAGATGCCACTGGCTCTGCCTGCGCTCTGCGGTGACGGCCAGCAACTTGATCTGTTCAAGCCGTTTCTGAAGGCGGGCGAAACCATCACGCAACAGGACATTGAGCGGATGCTCTGCGCGCTGTTCTTCCGGCGCCACTTCCGCAACCAGATCATCGCGCAGTAACCGGAACTGGCTGCTTAGCCACGCTACATTGATCTGGAAAAATTTCTGCACATCCATCTTCAACGTAAACTGTTTTTCCGGCAACGGCAGCATGCGCTCTTTCTGCAGATGCGCGTAGTTTGCCCGAACCAGTTTCAGCGCATCAATATCGTTACCAAGAAGCGCGATGTTTCCGGCCTGCACATCGAGAAAGAACTGCACCGTCCCTTCGAGGGTATGCTCCTGAAAGGTCGCTATATCATTGCCGGTAGCTTCTTCCCGGATTGCAGGCTGGCCGATCAGGATGCGGCGGTACTCGAGCTTGTCCAGAATCGGAAACGCGGCGACCCAGACGACGGGTTTGTCCGAAGCCGACTGCATCAGGAAAAATGTTACGCGCGCTGACGGCGGCAGCCCCTGAAGCGACGGGTTGCGCAAAACCGGCCCCAGAATCAGCCGCAGCGGTTGCCGCAGCGGTGAGTACGGATAAAGCGAAGTTAGAGCAGCGGAAAGGTCGTCTTCAGCGTGATCAATATCTTTGAGTTCAATCAACACCACCAGCGGCGGAAGGGCTTCAAACACATCCTGCTGCGCCTGCACTGGCGACTGGATAAAAAACATTGCAAGAAAACCGCAAACAATACACAACAACAGATGCGCACGGCTCATGAGCAGCACAAACCTTTTTACTGAAGTTCTGTTGTTTCTGTGCATCAAAACCGGCTCCCGCAAGAGTCAAAATGATTTGAGGAGATCAACCGTTCAGCTGCGGATCTGGCCCTCGCCTTCAACGATCCACTTATACGTCGTCAACCCTTCCAACCCGACAGGACCGCGCGCATGGATCTTGTCTGTACTGATACCGATCTCTGCGCCGAGGCCGTATTCAAATCCGTCACTGAAACGGGTCGAGGCATTGACCATTACTGACGAACTGTCAATCTCGCGTTTGAAGCGGTCGGCTGCCTCCACATCGCGCGTGATAATCGCGTCGGTATGGTGCGAGCCGTATGTATTGATGTGGCTGATGGCCTGATCGATCGACTTTACCACGCCGATGCTTAAAACCAGATCAAGATATTCCGTGCCCCAGTCTTCGGCGGAAGCGGGTTTTACGCCTTTGCCCTTACACACCGCGCGAACCGTCTCATCACCCCGCACCTCGACTTTCGCCGCCTTCAGCGCCTTGACCACGGCAGGAAGAAATTCCTTGGCCACACTTTCGTGCACCAGCAGCGTCTCCATTGCGTTGCACACACCGGGGCGCTGCGCTTTGGCATTGACCGCAATCGTCTGCGCCATCGTCAAGTCTGCGGCGCGGTCAACATAAACATGGCAGATGCCGTCAAGATGCTTGATCATCGGGATCGTACTGTGATCCATAATCACCTGAACCAGACCCTTGCCGCCGCGCGGAACGACAACGTCAATATACCGGTTGAGTTTGAGCAGCTCCGGCACCAGCGCCCGGTCAGTCGTCTTTACGACCTGAACCGTGTCCTTCGGCAACCCGCATTCAGCCAGCGCCTCAGAAATTACTTTGCCAAGCGCAAGGTTTGTGTGAATCGCCTCTTTGCCTCCGCGCAGAATCGCGGCATTCCCGCTTTTCAGACACAGCGCAGCGGCGTCGATTGTTACATTCGGCCGCGATTCAAAAATAATCAGCACCACCCCGAGCGGAACCCGAACCCGCGAAAGGCGAAGCCCGTTCGGACGCGTCCAGCCATCCAGCACATTACCAATCGGATCGGGTAGCGCCATGACCTGCTGCACGCCCTGCACCATCTTGTCCAGCCGCGCATTGTCAATTTTCAGCCGGTCAAGCATCGCAGACGACAGTCCCGCTTTCTTTCCGGCCACGAGATCTTTTTTATTGGCCGCCATGATAGACTTGACCTGTTTTTTCAGACGCGTGCAGATCGATGCCAGCACCGCGTTTTTTAACCCGCCGCCAGCCCGCATCAACGCAGGCGAAGCCTCACGCGCAGCCGTTCCCAATGTCATCGCTTCAGCATGAAACTTCATTTATCAACTCCTTTTTTCAACGCTGTGCGTTGGTTAAGAAAGAACGAGAACTAGATTGTCGCGGTGCATGACCGTCGACGGGCAGTCGTAGCCAAGAATGCCGCCATGCTCTTCATTCTTTTTTCCGGCAATCCGGCGCAACTCCTCCGCCGGAAAGTTCGACAACCCGCGCGCAATCACTTTCTTGCCCAACGAAACCACCCTCACCGTATCTCCCTCGGCAAAATCGCCATCCACTCCGCGCACACCAATAGCAAGCAGAGACGTATTCTTTTCAATCAGCGCCTTTACCGCACCGTCATCAATAAAAATTGTCCCCGACGGTTTACGACCGAAAGCAATCCACTGCTGCCGCGCGTCCAGACGCGTATCGCGCGGTTTGAAATAGGTTCCGACCTTTTCGCCGTTTAATACGCGCAGAACAACATCGTCCTCATTTCCAGCGGCCACGACCAGCGGAATTGCCGCCAAGCCCGCGCCGACTGCCGCAGCGACTTTGCTCTGCATCCCGCCCATCCCAAGAGGCCCGCCGCCGCCGGCTTTGGCAAGGATCGCATCGTCGACTTTTTCAACATGCGTTATCAGAGACGCCCCACCCTCAGACGGAGGACGGTCATACAGACCGGGAACGTCCGAGAGAATGAGAAGGCAGTCTGCGCCGACCATCTGGGTCACCGACACCGCCAGCGCATCATTATCGCCGACCCGGAGTTTCAACTCTTCGACGGCAACGGTATCGTTTTCATTGACAATCGGGATGACGTCCAACTCCAGCAGCGACATCATCGTATTACGTGCATGCAGAAACCGCTGGCGCTCGTGCAATCCGTCACGCGTGAGAAGCACCTGCGCGACGGTGATGCCGTATTCCTTGAAGAGATTGTGATACATCTGCATAAGCGCGCACTGCCCGACCGCAGCAGCAGCCTGCACCACCGGCATGTCGGTCGGCCGCAACTCAAAGCCAAGTTCCGCGCATCCTGCGGCAACCGCACCGGAACTGACCAGAACAACTTTGCGGCCGTCTTTATGCAGCGTGGCAAGTTGCCGGACCAGATTCTCAATCATTGATTTTTTGACACCGCCCTTGAGCGAAGCGAGAACAGACGAACCAACTTTCACGACAATACGGGAAGCGTCTTTGAGTAAAGCGCGCTGGGACAATTCCTGAGCAGGCACGAACGTGGCTCCAATCACAAGAGAGTTCTGAATATCACAATAATATGCCAATCATAACCATGCAGCCGGACGGTTGCAAGGCGATTTGCATGAATTGGTTGTACAGATAAAACGACTATTTCCGTTTCACTTGCCCGTCGATCACGGTCCAGAATTTCTCTGCCGGTGTATTTTTAAACGAGATCACAGAAATCTTCATTTCTTCCAGCGGCGACAGGTCGGATACCAATGTATCATTTAGTGACAAATAGATGAGCTGCTTCCCGCGAAGAACACTGATATCTCTGACCGGACTCTTCCATATTCTTACATTATAGAGCGGCATATTTTTCAGGGCAGACAAATCGGAGACTTCTGTATTTTCCAGATAAAGTGTTTGGACAGGACATTCGGCAATCGGTGTGAGATCGGTTAATAGAACCTTTTTATAGTTATGAATCTTAAGACTTTTTAACTGCATTTTTCTAAATGCGGAAATATCCTCAAACTCACCATAAAGCTCAACTGTTTGAAGAGGAAGATCTGCTAACGGTGTAAGATCGCGAAGAGGGGCTTTTTCCCCTATTGTAGTGAACAAGCGACTTCCTGCATGTATACCAATCAAATTCCCTTTTGCATCGTACTTAAATTTATTATACACCCAGCCGGATGATTCTGTTCTCAGATAATCATCCACCGTACAATTCATTTTACCCCATTCGGAATTTGCAGCGTTCAATTGCTGCATGACCTGTTTCGCTGTTTCTTGTGCTTTCGTTACACCCGGATACTGTTTTTCATATTGTACTGTCATCTCCTCTAATTTTTTCCTGATCTCTTCCCGATGCTTTTTTTTCTCGGATAGCTGCGAGTTATCCTGCTGACAACCAGATATGAAAAGCATGATCAAGATGAGGCCAACGATAACCCGATTCATGAATTTACTCCGAGTTCCATTTGTAAAAACTATTCGAGATTGGCGTGGCGGCGGGCGTAGTCGGATTCGGTCTGGTTTTTGGCTTGCCCGACGGCCTCAGTCAGCAGCGTCGTCAGCAGGAACACCGCTTCATCAAATAACGTCCCCAGAATCTGCGTACCGCCGACCTTGCCCGGACGCGTTGAATCCAGCGGCACCGGCAGCACCAATACAACGCCGCCACTCTCCCGCACCAACTTCGCCAGCAAACTGTCTTCGGTATAGGTCAACACCGCAAGGCTAGCGTCAGCCTTCAGTGCTTTTTCGGCAAGCGCCACCATCGTCGCAGTCGTTCCTGAACCTGAGGTGATCCACAATAAATCATCCGCACCAATCGACGGCGTCGTCGCATCGCCAACCAGATGTACCATCAGCCCCGCGTGCATCAATCTCATGCCAAAACACTGCATCAATAAACCAGAGCGACCCGCACCAGCCAGAAATACGCGCTTTGTCGCACACAGTTTTTCAACAGCAGTATTACATGCCTCTGCACTCACCCCTGCAAGAACGGGTTTGACCTCATCCAGAATCTGCGATAGGCGGTTCATATAATCATTCATAGTTGTTTTCCTGTAAGGAATTACCGGATCGTATTCTCAACATTCTTATCATGTCCCAGTACGTAACTTTAGGCAATCATTAAATCAATCCAAGTTCTGGATTGATTTATTTAAATTATATGGTTACTTTTTTAACTTATACACCACATGCATACAGAAATGTAGCTGCATATCGAGGTCAAGACAAATGTGTACTAACTTGTACCAATTAAATTTATCTTTTTATCGCTTTTGTTATGTTTTTATTTGCGTTTTCTGCAAGTTCACTATATTTTAAATTTCACTCTTTAATATCCATATTAAAAGAGCGGTTCATAAGATACGGGCACATTTATGAACTCTACTTATTTCAAATAATTAAATATCGATATTCTGCGATGGAATCATAGTCAATCGGCTGATTTTGGTCGGCTCCTCACCATCTGAATATTGAAACATACACCAATTACATTATGGGTAATGAATATTTGAGTCGGGTTCAATATGGAGTCAATGATGGGAAATCTATCGGAAGTCGTCGCGGTTGATCCTGAAAAATGCGTGAATTGCCATGCCTGTATTTCTGCGTGTCCGGTCAAATTCTGCAATGTCGCTGAAGACGATTATATCAGTATCCGCCATGACTTGTGCATCGGCTGCGGACAATGCATCCATGCCTGCACACACGGCGCACGCATTGCCGTCGATGACTTCCGCCCGTTTATCAACGATGCCAAAAACGGCGCAAAAATGGTGGCGATTGTCGCTCCGGCAGTTGCCTCAAACTTCAAAAACCGCTATCTGCATCTGAACGGCTGGATGAAATCGCTGGGCATCCAGGCATGCTTTGATGTTTCGTTTGGCGCAGAACTGACGGTAAAAAGCTATCTTGAACATATCAAACAAAACAACCCCAAATGCGTGATTGCACAACCCTGTCCGGCAATCGTCAACTATATCGAAATCTACCGGCCGGAACTGATCGAATACCTTGCCCCAGCCGACAGCCCCATGTTGCATACCATAAAAATGATTAAAGAGTTTTATCCGCAATACAGCGGCCACCGCGTTGTGGTTATCTCCCCGTGCGTAGCGAAAAAACGGGAGTTTGTTGCAACAGGATTTGGCGATTACAACGTCACGATGGCATCAATCAATGCGTATCTGGATGCGAACCGAATCAGCCTCTCCTCGTTTGAAGCGGTTGAATATGACAATCCGCCCGCTGAGCGTGCCGTACTGTTTTCGACCCCCGGCGGCCTGCTGCGAACCGCAGAGCGCTGGTCAGCGGATATTCGTGACGTCACCCGAAAGATCGAAGGCCCGGATGTCATTTATCCGTATCTGGACAATCTCAAGGCAATGATCGATTCAGGAGAAGCGCCGCTATTGATCGACTGCCTCAACTGCGAAGCCGGTTGTAACGGCGGTACAGGTACATGCAGCTGCAGCGGGACGAATCAGGAACACAGTTCATTCGACAAATTGGAAAATCCGGTAGAAGAACGGCAAAAACAGGCGCGAAAGAAATATTCCGTCAAAGGATTCCTGGGCAAGCGCCGGACAAAAAAGAAACTCGAAAAACTAATCGACAAATACTGGAAAAACGGCTTGTACGACAGGCGCTATGAAAACCGTTCTGCAAATAATGACATCGCAATACCCAACGCCAGCGAAATCGGCGACGTTTATCTGCAGCTCAGCAAATCAAGTAATGCCGATATTTATAACTGTTCGGCTTGCGGATACAACTCGTGCGAAAACATGGCCATCGCTATCTTTAACGGATTGAACAAGCCGATCTATTGCCACCACCACGTCATGACATGCCTGCAGGCGATTGCCCAACGCTATTCGCAGACTTCGACCGAACAGTCCGCATCGATGGAAGAAGCATCCGCGGCGATGACCGAGATCGAATCACAGACATCGGCAAACGCAAAGAACTCCGAAGAATCCGCAAAAGTTGCCGCACAATTAAGAGACGCCGCAACCCAAAGCGCAACCGATATGGAAACTCTCGACAATGTCATGAAAAGGATTCAGGAGTCAGGTGGACAGATTACCCGTGTGGTCAAGCTGATCGACGATATTGCGTTCCAGACCAATCTGCTGGCACTCAATGCCGCCGTTGAGGCTGCCCGCGCCGGACGCCACGGAAAAGGCTTTGCCGTCGTTGCCGAAGAAGTCCGCAACCTCGCAAACCGCAGCGCAAAGGCCGCACACGAAACTGCTGAGCTTGTCCAGCAGTCAACCAAGATTATTGATGAAGGCAACCAGACTGTGCAACACGTTTCCGCACAACTCTCAAAAATCCGCGCAAATGCTGAAGAATCTTCCCAGCTGACAGAAGCCATTTCCGATGCATCACAAAAACAGGCTATCGGCGCCGAACAGGTCAGTCAAAGCCTGCAATACATTGAACAAAGCCTGCAGAGCAGCGTTATTGATGCAGAACAGCTGATGTCACGGATTAATCCATAATTTTGATTGTTAAAATTTTATTAAAATGTCAACCACATTACAAATTATGAATTTTACTTTTATGCTCAATTGATTTATACATCACATGTATACACAAAGGCGACGCGTATGGTTGACCGTGAATTATTAATGACATTTGTTTCTGAAACATATGATTTGCTTGACGACGTTGAGCCTCAATTGATCGAACTGTCGCAAATGGGCGATGTCGCAGGCGTAGACCTTGAAATGATCAACGCGATCTTCCGGCTGTTTCACTCGATGAAGGGAAGCGCCGGCTATCTCGGACTAAGTACAATCAGCGGCGTCACGCATGTTGCAGAAACCCTGCTTGACCTCTTTCGCAAAGGCAAGGCAAACCTTCAGGTCAGCCACACTCTGGTCCTGTGCCAGACCATCGACTTCCTGCGTATTCTGTGTGAGCAGATCGAAGCCACCGATTCGGACGCCGGCCACGAAGAAACAGCCGAATCGATCAAGATCCGCCTGAGCGGCATGATTGACGAAATCGCCAACCCCGGCAAAGCCTCCTCCTCTTCACAACCGCAAACAGTAGAAACAACCCGCGCAAAACTGGCAGCGAATCCCCGTGTCCATGCGGAACATGCAGAAGAAAAACCAGCCCCGCAAGATAACGCAACAGACATTACCGCAGACATGCGCAAGGCATTCAGCCAGGAAGCAACTGATCTTCTGGAAAACGCCGAACAGTCGCTACTGGCACTCGAACACGCACCAAACGAAAAAACGATCACCGAAAACCTGACCGAAGCATTCCGAGCCCTGCACAGCTTCAAGGGCAACTGCGGATTCATGGGATTTGCCGATCCGGAAAAACTGGCACACCTGATGGAATGTGTGCTGGAACAGATGCGCAACGGACATGTTGCCGCAAATGTCAGCAATGTCGGCGTACTGTTGGAAATGTTTGATGTACTGCGTGAGGCGGCTCTAAAAGCAGCGGATGAGAAAATCAAAATCTGCATCCCCAACTGCAACGTGTTCGCCAGCCTTCTGTCTGATCTTCTGCCCCAAACACCTGAAGCGGTCGAACATAAACCGGTTCTATCGCAACAAAAAACCGCACAACCTGAGCAAGCCGCTCAATCTGTTCAACCGATGCAGGAACCGACGAATAAAACCGGTCTTGTCGAGGAGATCGAGCCTGTCCGTTCGCAAACATCAACCGGCACAAAATCGATTTTGCGCAACCGGCAGGATATCCGCGTCGATCTGGAAAAACTGGATTCGCTGATCAACCTTGTCAGCGAGCTGGTCATTGCAGAAGCGATGGTTACGCGCCACCCGCACGTCTTGGAATCGGAAATCGAAGGACTGGACAAAGCCGTGCATCAACTCCGGCGTGTTTCGCGCGACCTGCAGGATGTGGCTATGTCTGTGCGGATGATCCCGCTTTCGGGAACGTTCCGCAAGATGATCCGGCTCGTCCATGACCTCAGCTCCAAAAGTAACAAGCAGATTGAGTTGCATCTGCTCGGTGAAGATACGGAAGTCGACAAGACGGTGATCGAGCAGATTGCCGACCCGCTGGTCCATATTGTCCGCAACGCCGCCGACCACGGACTCGAGTCGCCTCAGGAACGCGAAGCCGCCGGCAAAAAAGAGCAGGCGTCCATTACCATTGAAGGCCGCCACGAAGGGGGTGAAGTCTGGATCCTGATTACAGACAACGGACGCGGTTTAAACCGTGAGAAGATTCTCGCAAAAGCAAAATCGTCCGGACTTGTCGGAAGTGACGCGGATGAATGGCCTGACAGTCGAGTTTTCCGCCTGATCTTTGAACCGGGATTTTCGACCGCCGACAAAATAACAGATATCTCCGGCCGCGGCGTGGGGATGGATGTGGTCAAAAAGAATATCGAAAAGCTCAAGGGAAAGATCGATATCCGCAGCATCCCCGGAAAAGGCAGTACATTTATTCTCCGTATTCCGCTGACGCTGGCGATTATCGAGGGGATGATGGTTCGTGTCGGCGATGCACGTTATACGATTCCGCTGCTATCGATCCGCGAATCGTTCCGCCCGCAGCAAAATTGGTTGACCCGTTCACCTGACGGGCAGGAAGTCGTCCGGATTCGCGATGAATTTTATCCGTTGCTCAGACTGAGTGACCGGTTCAAACAGGCCAGTTACCGTAATTCATTTGAAGATTGCATCCTGATTCTGGCTGAAAGTGACCACCAGTTGATCGCACTTCTGGTTGATGAAATTCTGGGACAACAGGAAACCGTCATTAAAGGCCTGTCCCACCTGCTTGATGACGCGAAAGGCGTTTCCGGCTGTACTATCCTCGGCGACGGGGAAGTAAGCCTGATTCTGGATATGGTCGGCCTTGTCGACACGTTACATGAAACCAGTGAACCGGAAGCGGTTTCACAAATATAATTTATCGTCAACGAAGATATTTATCAATTCAGCGATCATGTATTGAAAGGGCAACATATGAACATTCGGAAAAAACTTATTCTTGGCATCTTTTTCATGACCATGATTACATGCGGTGGGATGGGGCTGTTTTCATACAAGGCCATGACCGGCGCATTGACAGAAAGTATCTCTGAATCATTACCGGATCTGGCGGTTGAAGCCGGTAAATATATCCGTAGCCAGCTTGATAACCACACCCTTGCCATAGAAGGCATCGCCAACCGTCATGTCATCCGCAGAATGGATTGGGCTGAACAGGAACCTGCGCTGATCAATGAAACCAAACGGCTTGGTTACCTCGGCATGGGTATTGTCGATTTGGAAGGGCAGGCGCATTATCCCGGAGGGAAAACCGCAGATCTGCATGATCGGGATTATGTTCAGAATGCATTGGCCGGCAAAACGGTTGTCTCGGATGTGATCGTCAGCAAAGTCACGCACGAGCCTGTCATGATGGTTGCAACTCCCATTTATGATGACTCCGATAATAAAAAAATCGTCAGCGCCCTGATTGCCCGACTGGATGCGATGATGCTGTCAAACATGACAAAACAAATCAAATACGGTGAAAACGGCTATTCCTATATTATCAATGATAAAGGCGCGTTGGTCGCACACAATAAAGCCGAATATGTTACCAGTGCCCGCAACTTTCTCGAAGAAGGCAAAACCAATCCGGAATTTAAACTACTATCGGCAATGATGCAGAAAATGGCCAATGGCGAAACCGGCTTTGATGAATACAAATTTTCCGGCTGCCAGCGCATGTTCGGATACGCCCCGCTTCCCGGATCAAACTGGTCGATTGCCGTCGGCGCGGTTAAGGATGAAGTATTGGCCGATGCCTATTCAATTGGCCTTCCGATGCTCTATCTCTTTATCGGTTTTGTCGTCGTCGGCATTCTGTTTGCCGCTTTCTTTGCCAATAGCATTTCAAACCCGATTCTTCTGGGCGTCCGCCATTTGTCCGAAGTTGCAACGAATGGTGATTTGTCAATTCATATCGATGAGAAATATATTCAACGAAAAGATGAAATCGGGCAGCTAGCACTCGCCGTCAAAAAGTTGGTCGATTCACAAAACGAACAAGCCGCTTTGGTCACCCGGATGTCAGAAGGAAACTGGAACGTTACCGTACCGGTCAGGTCAGACAAAGACCACTTCGGAAAATCCCTCGCCGGTATGGTGAAAAACATGAACCAGACCCTGCAGATGGTCAATGACGCGACGGTACAGGTCAGTACCGGCGCTTCGCAGATCGCCTCGGCAAGCCAGTCGCTGTCAATCGGTACGACAAAGTCTGCCGCAAGCCTTGAAGAAATCAGTGCATCGATCACCCAGATCGAATCACAAACCAAACAGAATGCGGAGAATGCCCAGCAGGCCAATCAGCTCTCTTCCCAGTCGTGCGAAGCGGCTGAAACCGGCAGCAAACAAATGGCTGAAATGGTTTCGGCAATGGACGATATCAACCAATCCAGTAACCAGATTGCCCGGATTATCAAGGTCATTGATGATATCGCATTCCAGACGAATCTTCTGGCGCTGAACGCCGCTGTTGAAGCCGCGCGCGCCGGCCGTCACGGAAAAGGGTTTGCCGTCGTTGCTGAAGAAGTCCGTAATCTCGCAGCACGCAGTGCAAAGGCCGCCAAAGAAACCGCTGACCTGATCGAAGCCTCACATACAAAAGTAACCCGTGGTGCGAATATCGCTGAAGATACTTCAGAAGCATTGGCAAAGATTGTCGAAGGCGTAACCGCTGCCGCCGACTTGATCGGGGAAATTGCCGCAGCCAGCAGCGAACAGGCCCAAGGCATTTCGCAAATCAGCGTCGGACTCGAGCAAATCGATTCGGTCACTCAACAGAACTCGGCAAACGCAGAAGAAACGGCCGCTGCCGCCGAAGAATTATCCGGACAGGCCCGCTCACTGCAGGAAGTACTCTCGCACTTTCATCTGAACTCGGCAAACCCGCTTTCCGGAAGAAGCAGCGGTGCCACATATGCTGCATATGCATTGACAAATCCGAGCAGATCCAACCCGCAGCATCTGGCCAATAGCGACGCGCAGACAAAAACATTACCTTACTCCGCGCAAATTAAAATGGAATCAGAAAAGGCACCAATCGCACCGAAAGGAGCTGGCTCGAGCGTGCAACTTCCGGCACAAGCCAAAATGACCGGTGTGATTGACCCGAATGATGAAATCAATCTGGATGACGACGAATTCGGTAAATACTGATTTCATCTGAACTCTTCGGTTGCCTGCAGTTACGCAACCGGAAAAACAAACGACAGGAGCGAGTTAATGAACCAGACAGACCTTTTAGATGACGATGCGTACGACGAAGATGAAGACACCCTTTCAAACCGCTACCTGACCTTCCGGCTGGCGGAGGAATATTACGGGATTGAAATCCGGTACGTCACTGAAATTGTCGGCGTGCATAAAATTACCATTGTCCCGGATATGCCCGAGTTTGTAAAAGGCGTTATCAATCTGCGCGGGCAGGTGATCCCGGTGATCGACGTGCGCTTGCGCTTTCAGATGCCGGAACGCGAATATGATGAACGGACCTGTGTCATCGTCGTCAATATGGACGAGTTGTTTGTCGGATTGATTGTCGACACCGTCTGCGAAGTCCGTGAGATTCCGGAAGAAAACGTATCGGCACCACCGCGGTTGTCACACTCGGAAAAATCCCGTTACGTCATGGGAATGGGACGTGTGGGCGATGAAGTCAGAGTTCTTCTGGATGTCGGTAAACTTCTACAGAAAGAGGAATTGGAATCTGTTAAGGAGTTAGAGGCTTAGAATCACAACTTGTCTGTACCCTCATATGATGTAAATACGGTTTCGCTTAGAAATCCTTCAGGCATTAGAACAAGTGCTCAGCAATATGAATCAGAACCGCCTAAAAGTCAGGGACTATTTTCTGCAGCCGGGTTATGTATGTGTACCTGCTGCGCCAACCCGATTATCGGCTGTAGTCGCTTCCGGGATTTCTGTTGTCCTGTACGATCCGAAACACAAACGCGGCGGTATGAACCATTTTCTTCGTCCCGTCCGCAGCGGTGGACAGTCGACTGTACTTTTCGCCGCACCGGCGATTGTCGCGTTGAAACAATTAATGCATTCCTGTGGCTCCACGTTTGATCAAATGGAAGCGTATCTTTATGGCGGCGCGGAAAATCCTGAAGCGCCTGGGTTTGAACCAGGCCTTGCCGAAAAAAATATCGACACGGGAATTGAACTTCTGACGAAACTCGGTATCCCAATAGCGGGTAAGGATGTCGGCGGCACCCGTGCCCGAAAAGTTGTTTTTCACACGGAAACGGGTGAGACGGTTATCGCACGGGTTGACCGCGTGCGATCCGGTGACTGGTATCCTGACTGGACAGATTATTCTGCTCAACAGGAAACGCGCTGATGAAACATATCGAAGACATCCCCCATCCTGAGTTCCACCAGCCTTCCTCGCCAGAGTTACCTGAATTATCTGATGAGAATTTTTACTTTATCAGCAAGCTGGTCCGCGACAAGTTCGGCATTGTCTTAACCGAAGCCAAACGAACGCTTGTGATGGGACGTTTGCACAACGTGCTGCACGAAATGAACATGACAGGCTTTGACGAATACCGCACTTATCTGCAGGAACATTGCGATACCCAGACGCTGGCCGACCTTGCCAACCACATCACCACCAACCATACGTTCTTTTTTCGCGAACCGGAACACTTTTCTTTTTTAAGCAAGGTTGTCCTTCCCAAAATAGCCGAATACCATCAACAGATGAAGAATCACGATATCCGGATCTGGTGCGCGGCATCTTCCAGCGGAGAAGAACCGTATAGCATCATGATGACGATGATGGACTATTTCGGTCCGAGATACAATGAATGGGACGCCGGACTTCTGGCAACGGATATCTCGACCAAGGCGTTGGCGCTTGCAGAAAAAGGCGAATATCACGAATCCACGCTGCAGCATATGAATACGACGCATTTGCACGGTTACTTCGACTGGTTTGAAGAAGAGAAGTTCTGGCGCGTTAAATCCATGCTCCGACGCGAAGTGACGTTCCGGCGCTTTAACCTTTTAAATAATTACTTCCCGTTTAAAAAACCGTTTGATATTATTTTTTGCCGAAATGTGATGATCTATTTTGATAATGAAATGCGCAAAAGACTGATTAACAAATTCGCCGCCGCTTTGCATCCAGGCGGATATCTTTTTGTCGGCCATTGTGAAAGTTTCGGACGTTCACATCCGGCATTTGAATATGTCATGCCTGCGGTATACCGGAGATTATAACCATGTCCCTACCCATACGCGTACTGATTGTCGACGATTCGGCGCTGGTACGGAAAATTCTCAGCGACGGGCTGGGAGCAGATCCGGCAATTGAAATCGCCGGAACCGCATCAGACCCGTTTCAGGCGCGGGATAAGATTGTCCAGCTCCGTCCGGATGTCCTGACGCTGGATGTCGAGATGCCGAAAATGACCGGTGTCGAGTTCCTCCGCAAACTGATGCCGCAATATCCGATTCCCGTGGTGATGGTCAGCAGCCTGACGAAAGAGAAGGCGCAAATTACGTTGGACGCACTCGCGGCGGGGGCCGTTGATTTTGTCGCCAAACCTCATGCGAATATTGCCCGCGGTCTGGATGAAATGATGAATGAACTGCGCGCCAAGGTGAAAGCGGCAGCAAAAGCAAAACTTCCCAAGGCAAGACGACCGCATCCTGCGTCTGCAAAACCTGAAGATAAACATCCGGCTGCTTCACCAATTGAAAAAACACATCCGGCGCCTCAACTGCATTCTTCAGAACAGATCACTTCGTTTCCTGCATTGGTTTTATCCGCCAATACCGATAGGCGGCTGATTGCAATCGGCGCTTCAACTGGCGGTACGGAAGCCATCACCCGTGTTTTAACCCGATTGCCGCAAAACTGCCCCGGCATTGTCATCGTCCAGCATATGCCGGAAGGATTTACCAAAATTTTTGCCGAACGTCTCGACTCGATCTGTCCAATCTATGTCAAGGAGGCCGAAGACGGTGATCCGGTGTTGCCCGGAACAGCGCTGATTGCCCCCGGCGGCAGCCACATGCGGATCGAACCGACTGCAACCGGATATAAGGTGATGGTTTTTCATGGCCCGATGGTCAATGGCCATCGTCCTTCTGTTGAAGTTCTGTTTGATTCTGTCGCCAAAGTTTCGCCGAAACTTGCTGTCGGTGTGATTTTAACCGGCATGGGGTCTGACGGTTCCGATGCCATGCTGCAGATGCGGCTGAACGGCGCACGATGTATTGCGCAGGATGAAGAGACCAGCGTCATCTTCGGTATGCCTGGTGAAGCGGATAAAAAAGGTGCTGTTGAAAAACTGGTTCCGCTTGATGAAATCGCGCCAGAAATTATCAAGCTTCTATCTGAACCGGTCAAACACATCTGATTCTTTTCCGCAAGTAGCCTACAGATTATCAATCTCATTATTAGAATTCTCTTTACGGAAAAAGCCTCCCGTTATTGCGGAAGGCTTTTTTCATTCTGGGTATTCTTATAATTCGATTCAGTTGACTTATGCCAATATTTTCTCACGCTTGCGGCGGAGCAGAGGCAACGATTACGCGGGCATGGCGGAGCACAAAGTCATCAAGCAAATAACCGGTTTGGAATACGTCCATGACATTACCCGGTTCGTGGTCAGGAGTCGGGATCATCGTCATCGCTTCGTGCAGTTTCGGGTCAAAAGGCTGGCCCATCGCTTCGATTGCACTGACACCGGTCTTTTCCATCACTTTCCACAGATTGCTGCGGACGAGCTTGATCCCTTCCTGCAGCGCGGAAAAGTCTTCGCTTTTTTCACTCTCGGTAATTGTCCGGTCAAGGTCGTCAAACGCGCCCAGAAACTCCCGCAGGAAATCCGCGAGGCTGTCACGCTTGAGCTGTCCGCGTTCACGGTCAACGCGCTTACGGAAGTTATCGAACTCCGCTTTGGTTTTCTGCGCAAGTTCGAGATACTGGTCACGCTCTTTCTGCGCCTGCTGTAGGGGGCTGAGCTCGCCACCTTCAGCGGCTTTGCGGTACGCCGCGTCTGCCGCACTGGCATGGGCATTGCGAACCTGATTTTCTTCAGACTGTTCATTTTCCGCAACCTGCGCGTCATCTTCGAGAATGTTCTCTTCGGTCATTTTTAGCTCTTCATTCTCCACGGGGGCGGACGGATTTTCGCACTCTTCTTCTGCCTGGTTGTTTTTGTTTTTCGAACTCATCGGTAACGTACTCCCCAGTGTCTTGCGTAATAAAATTTATAGAAACAATATCGCTTCTGTGATGCGCGCAACATGCAGGAGCAACGTCATCACGGATTATTTATCCCGTTATTCTTCTGTAAAGTACTGCTTGATGTAATCCATAAAGCCCTTGCGCTTGGGCGAAACGTTCTTGTCGTCGATGGACGCAAGTTCTTCAAACAATTCACGCTGACGCGTGGTCAGTTTTTTCGGCGTTTCAACCAAAACGCGGACGATCTGGTCACCCTCGGCATATCCGCGAAGGTTCGGAAATCCCTGTCCGCGCAAACGGAATACCTGCCCGCTCTGCGTTCCTGCCGGGATCTTCACCCGCGCTTTCCCGCGCAATGTCGGCACTTCCAGCTCCGCACCAAGTGCAGCCTGACTAAACGTAATCGGCACATCGCACAATACATCATTTTCATGCCGCTGGAAGAAATCATGCTCAGCGACAAAAATATAGCAGAACAGATCCCCGCGCGGCCCGCCACTCGACGACGGTTCGCCTTCGTCCGGAACACGCAGCCGCGTTCCGTCTTCAACCCCAGCTGGAATATTTACGCGAATCCGGACGGGTTTGGTCTCATGACCTGTGCCCTTACAGGTCTTGCACGGATTGTCGATCACCGTCCCCGTTCCATGACAGGTCGGACACGTTGTCGCTACCGAGAAAAATCCCTGATTCTGATACACCTGCCCGCGGCCCTGACAGGTCGGACAAGTCTTCGGTTTTGATCCTGCTGCCGCACCGGTTCCGTGACACGAATCGCACAGTTCCGCTCGGCGCAGTTCAATTGTTTTCGTGCAACCGAAAGCCGCCTCTTCAAACGTGATGTTCACGCGACATTTAAGACTAGCCCCCGCACGCACGCGGCTACCGCCGCTACGTCCACCGCCACCGCCCATGCCGCCAAAAATCCCGTCAAAAATCGAACCGCCGCCACCACCGCCACCACCGCCGAAGATATCAGAGAAGTGACTGAAGATATCTTCGAAGTTGCTGAAGCCCTGCGATTGGCCGCCCAGTCCTTCGTGGCCGAAACGATCATAACGGGAGCGCTTATCCGAGTCGTGCAGAACCTCATATGCTTCCGAGGCTTCTTTAAACTTATCTTCGGCTTCTTTGTTACCCGGGTTTTTATCGGGGTGATATTTCATCGCGAGCTTGCGATACGCACGCTTGATCTCATCTTGCGACGCGTTTTTCTCAACACCCAGAATTTCGTAATAATCGCGCTTGGCCATCTGCCTTGCTCCCCGAATCACAAGCCGTTGCCGGTTTCCCGCTGCATCTTGCGGACATTACACATTCGCAACACACAACTTCACCGGCTGTTTCTTATCCAATCATTTATGCCCACACGCCCGTTGTCTTCGCTATGCAGGCACCGCAACCGCCTGTGAAAAACAGTACCCCGACCCGGCAGATTTCCGGGCCGGGGCCGGTTGCATTTTTACTTGACGCGCTCTTCAGCTGACTGCGCCGATCACCGCGTCTTTGTCTTTATCCGACGGCATATCTGTCACCATCGTTTCGACTGTCAGAAGCAGCGTTGCGATACTTGCCGCATTCTGCAGCGCAGTGCGTTCGACCTTCGCCGGATCGATCACGCCACTCTTGACCATGTCGATCATCTCGCCTGTGAAGGCATTGAAACCGACACCGTCCTTGGCTTCTTCAACGTCTGCGGCAATAATCGAACCGTCAAGGCCAGAGTTGTCCGCAATCGTCATGATCGGTGCGCGCAGGGCTTTTGCAATAATGTCAACGCCCATCTTTTCGTCACCCTTGGCCTTGCCGCGGACAGCGTCAAGAACCTTGGTGCTCTTCAGCAGCGCAACACCACCGCCGGCGACGATGCCTTCTTCAGCGGCAGCGCGTGCTGCGTGCATTGCATCTTCTACGCGTGCTTTCTTTTCTTTCATTTCTTCTTCGGTCGCTGCACCGACGTGGATAATCGCAACACCGCCCGAGAGCTTGGCCAGACGTTCCTGCAGCTTTTCACGGTCATAGTCGCTGCTGGTCGCTTCGATGCGGTTCTTGATCTGTTCGATCCGGGCCTTGATATCACCCTTCTTGCCAGCACCTTCAACAATCGTGGTGTTGTCCTTGTCGACGGTGACGGTCTTGGCAGTACCGAGCTGTTCGAGTTCAACCGCTTCGAGCTTGATACCGAGATCGTCGGTAATGGCAACGCCACCGGTGAGAATCGCGATGTCTTCGAGCATTGCCTTGCGGCGTTCGCCAAAGCCTGGAGCCTTGACCGCGCAGACGTTAAGTGTGCCGCGCAGCTTGTTGACGACCAGCGCCGCCAGAACTTCGCTTTCGACTTCTTCGGAGATGATCAGAAGAGGCTTGCCGCTGGTAGCGATCTTTTCAAGAATCGGCAGGAAGTCGCGCAGGTTTCCGATCTTCTTTTCATGGATCAGAATATACGGATTATCCAGAACAACGTTCATACCTTCGGTGTTATTGACAAAATACGGCGACTGGTAGCCCTTGTCAAACTGCATGCCTTCGACAATCTCCATCGTCGTTTCCATGCTCTTGGCTTCTTCGACCTGAACGACGCCATCGGTACCGACCTTTTCCATCGCTTGCGCGATGATGTCGCCGATTTCTTTGTCGTTGTTTGCCGAGATTGCGGCAACCGCAGCGATTTCGGCTGTCTTGCGGCAGGGCTTGCTCATCGCCTTGACGTTTTCGACAACCGCGTCGACTGCCATGTCAACACCGCGGCGCAACGCCATCGGGTCGCAACCGGCAGTGATGTAACGCAGACCGCCGCTGAAGATGGCTTCGGCCAGAACCGTAGCGGTCGTGGTGCCGTCACCGGCAAGGTCGCTGGTCTTGGAAGCGACTTCCTTGATCATCTGCGCGCCCATATTTTCAAACGGGTCTTCGAGCTTCACTTCCTTGGCGACAGTGACGCCGTCCTTGGTGATCCCGGGGCCGCCGAAACCTTTTTCAAATACAACATTGTGACCGGTCGGGCCCATCGTCGACTTGACGGCCTTGGCCAGTTTCTGCACGCCGAGAAGAATTTTCTGACGGGCATCGTCGTTATACATCAGCTGTTTACCAGCCATAATCTGCTCCTTTTTTTACAACAACGGTTTTGACAACCGAGTCGTTACTTTTTGGCTTTCGTCCGGCGCAAAAGTCTCACGCCTGTAGTTACCACCTCGAACCAAATCCCTTTTTTCGCGGCAAGTCAATGCTTCGGTAAAGAATCACGTATCGTCGCGATAAACGGGTGCACTGCAGCATGCTGCCTAGAACTTGGCGAGGATGTCGCTCTCGCGCATGATCAGGTACTCTTCGCCCTCAACCTTCACTTCGGTTCCGGAGTACTTGCCAAACAGGACGATATCGCCTTCCTTCACATCCGGCGTCGCACGGTTGCCGCTGTCGAGAAGCTTGCCCGCGCCAACAGCAACGATAGTACCGCGCTGTGGTTTTTCTTTTGCAGCATCCGGCAGGATAATGCCGCCGCTGGTGGTTTCTTCCGCTTCCAGACGCTTGACGACAACACGGTCGTCCATCGGGCGCAGCTTGACATTGCAATCGCACTTTCCGCATTTCTTTGCCATGGTCAGATTCCTTTTTATAAAATGGTTTTATCCAAAATCTGTTTTAATCGTTTTACAGTTGCATTGCGTTTTCGTAACCGGATGCGATTACATCATGTCCTCGCCACCCATCCCGGCGTCGCCGTCTTCGGCGTCGTCAGCGGCGATCATGCACTCGGTCGTCAGCAGCAGGCCGGCAACTGAAGCCGCATTGCGCAGCGCCGTGCGTTCGACCTTCGCCGGATCGATAATCCCGGTCTTGACCAGATCGACATACTGGCCCGTCAGTGCGTTATAACCGTCATTGCCCTTGCCCTTCTTGATTTCACGGACAACAACCGCGCCGTCAACACCGGCGTTTGCGGCGATCTGGCGAAGCGGGGCTTCAACCGCCTTGCGGATGATCTCGATACCGGTTGCGATGTCATCGCTGGCTTTCAGCTTATCCAGAACCTTGGCAGCTGCGCGGATCACGGCAACACCACCACCCGGGACAATGCCTTCGTCAACAGCTGCGCGGGTTGCGTGCAGCGCGTCATCAAAGAGCGCCTTCTTTTCTTTCATTTCGCTTTCGGTAGCAGCACCGACGTTGACCTGAGCAACACCGCCGGCAAGCTTGGCCAGACGTTCCTGCAGCTTTTCACGGTCATAGTCGCTTGTGGTCGCTTCGATCTCGCGGCGGATCTGTGCAACGCGCGCGTCAAGATCAGCCTTCTTGCCAGCACCTTTAAGAATGGTCGTATTGTCGGAGTCAACGATCACCTTCTGCGCTTTGCCGAGGTCGGCGAGTTTCACATCTTCAAGTTTGACGCCGAGGTCTTCGAAGATTGCCTTGCCACCAGTGAGGATAGCGAGGTCTTCGAGCATGGCCTTGCGGCGGTCGCCAAAGCCCGGAGCCTTGACCGCACAGACATTGACAACGCCGCGCATCTTGTTGACGACCAGCGTTGCGAGCGCTTCGCCATCGACGTCTTCGGCGATGATAAGCAGCTGAACACCAGACTTGCTGACTTCTTCCAGAAGCGGAACGAGGTCACGGGCGTTGCTGATTTTCTTTTCATAAATGAGAACAACGCATTTCTCAAACTCAACGACCATGTTTTCGGTGTTGGTGCAGAAGTGGGGGGAGAGGAAACCGCGGTCAAACTGCATGCCTTCAACCACATCGACATAGGTTTCCATCGACTTGCCTTCTTCGATGGTGATCACGCCGTCCTGGCCGACCTTTTCCATCGCATCGGCGATAACCTTGCCGATTGTGGCGTCGTTGTTTGCACTGATGGTGGCAACGGCGGAGATTTCATTCTTGCCCTTGACCGGAATGGCCATCTTTCCGAGTTCGTCGCAGATGGCGCTGACAGCCATGTCAATTCCGGCCTTGAGACCCATCGGGTTTGCACCGGCAACAACGTTCTTCATCCCTTCGAGGTAGATCGCCTCAGCCAGAACGGTCGCTGTGGTCGTGCCGTCACCAGCCATGTCATTGGTCTTCGAAGCGGCTTCTTTGACCATCTGCGCGCCCATGTTTTCATATTTATCCGTCAGTTCGATTTCGTCAGCAACCGTGACGCCGTCTTTGGTGACGGTGGGGCTGCCCCATGACTTGTCAAGCACGGCGTTGCGGCCACGCGGACCCAATGTGCACTTTACCGCACGTGCGAGCTTGACCACGCCTTCGCGGATGCTGTTTCGAGCGTCCTGGGCAAAAACGAGCTTTTTCGCTGCCATTTCAGATTTCCTCCATTCTTACTGTCTGTATGTTGCAATGAGTTTGTAAACTCTCTCTATTCCTACTTTCTGAAACTGTTGCACACATTTACCACCACACGACCAATGTGACTTGCCTCAGTCCGGCTGGCCGCGCTGTGTGAACGCATTTCATGCAAACCTTGTGCCAAATAAAAAAAGAACCCCCGATTGAAGAAACCGCCAACAACTCCGTTCTCAAACATCCCAATTATCTTATTTAAAGACAACTCTTTATAGATTCTATCCTAAATTAAAAACATTCCGCAGCGTTCATCTCCTGCCTTGTCAGAACGTCGTTTAAAATCCTATCCGTTGTCATTCTGACGCGGCTGACTGGCCTGAATGATCCGATCCGACCAGCAAGGGCACCGCGATCAACTTCTATCGTTAACCTCTTTATTGATAGAGTGGTTGCATTAACCCTCGGGCTTGTCTTATGAGTCGACAGTACTATAATTGGTTTCTAGCCTTTTCACTGGCAACACCAGTTATCCGATGTCATTGCCCTCTTGCGATACGTGAAAGACTCCTCTCACCGCCCTTCTGAAAAATAATCCTGTTTTGACCAGAAACAAACCTGATGTTCTTTGAAAAGATCTTGACAGAATTCGGATTTGTCAGCATGATGGCCTGATCCGCTTCTGGTTGAGAACTCAGCAAAGTGGCAGGAAATCAAAACATCGTGAATAACTTTTTACAGCGCAAGTGTCTAACGCCTCTGCGCTGGATTGATGATTTGAAACGCAAACGGTTTGCCGGAGATTAAATGCCGCCCAAGGATTTGAAAAGCATTGTTGACCGGATTGTCGATCTGCCGACGCTGCCGCAGGTCGTCACCAAGATCATGGCGCTGATCGAAGACCCGAACAGCTCGGCCAAATCGATTAACGACGTCATGAGTAATGACCCGGCCCTGGCCGGAAAAATCCTCAAACTTGTCAACTCCGCCTTTTACGCATTGCCCAACCGCGTAACCAGCATCCAGCAGGCCATCACGATTCTCGGTTTCAATACGATCAAATCCCTTGCCATCAGCGCATCGGTTTTCGACCTTTTCGGCTTCGGCGAAGACGCGTTTTCCTATGAAAGCTTCTGGGCGCACTCCGTTGGCTGCGCGACGGCTTCAGGCTACCTTGCCCGCCGCAGCGGCTTTGACGCAGACGTCACCTTTGTCGTCGGCCTTTTGCACGGGATGGGAAAACTCGTTCTCGACCAATACGCACCCGTCGAGTTTCAGGATATCATCGGCCTCGCCCGTAAATCTGCCACCACTTTCAGCAAATCCGAAGGTGAAGTCATCGCCACTACCCAAGCCGAAATCGGGTACTGGCTGGCATGCAAATGGAAGCTGGCTGAAAACGTCCAGCTCGCCATCCTGCATCAAGATAACCTTGAAACCGCACCCGACACTGTCAAGGTTTACGTTGCCGTGCAACAGATCTCCGACTACGCCTGCCGCAAATCCGGTCTGGAAAAACCCGGCGACTTCGACACGCCGACCATCCCGACCGAAGCACTGAGCCTGATCGGAATTGACGAAGCCGATCTTCCGGACGAGTTGGCCCATATCTCCAAAGAACTCGAACGCGCCGCCAGCTTCCTCTCTGTCGTCCGCAGCTAGCGGCGAGTCGCCGCTGACATTAATGCGATTCACATGTTATTTGTAACACACATATTGAACGCCACAAAGGCAGTGTGCCGCTGCACCCTTCAACGCGATTGCATTCTTTCTTCCCACATCAGCATTGACCACCACGAAGCAACGTGCTGTTGTTCCCTTTCAACGCTAATTTTCACGCAAACATTGAACGCCGCGTAGAAATTTGTCTGTATATCTTATCATATATTTTTAGGCTGACATTGACTTGCCCTAACTACTGCCTGTACAATCAAATTCTGTGCTTTTGAAAATGACCCAATGATAAAGATGGTAAAAAGAATGAATCGACCACTACCGCATATTCTGGAAAAAATCCGCGCCACAAAACTGCGCGAAATCGACAGCCTTCTTGCTTGCAGCTCGCTTGAGGATCTGGTCAGTACCGCACGTGCGCGCCTGCAGCACGACCAGCCGCGCGGGTTTATCAGCGCCGTTTCAAAACCACTCGAAAAAGGCGGACGCCCCAATGTCATCGCGGAAGTCAAAAAAGCGTCACCGTCAAAAGGTCTCATCCGCCCTGACTTTGAACCTGCCCAGATCGCCCGCGCATATGAAGAAGCAGGTGCAGCGGCAATCAGTTGCCTGACCGACAAAGACTATTTTCAGGGACACCTTGATTATCTTCGCGCTGTGCGTGAAGCCGTAAACCTTCCGGTGCTGCGCAAGGATTTCCTGATCCATCCGGCGCAGATTCTGGAAGCGTGCGCTGCCGGTGCCGACGCGGTGCTGCTGATTGCACGAATGCTGGGCGAATCGGAATTGAAGTCG
>QKHZ01000005.1 GCA_003249795.1 bacterium
CAAAGATCTGGCGGTTCTGCTTACCATAGCGGACAACAACGGCAAGAGACAGGATCGCGATGACCGCAACAATAATAATATATTCCGTCATCCCCTGTGCGCGCTTGCAATTCACAAAAAACATCGAACGGCGTTTCATAACTGACTCCTTCTCCCTGCAGAATCCAGCTTTCCAAAGCCGGACCATTTTCTTCCCCGGTATTACTGGTTAACTTTTGTATCAGCAATCCTAATGCCGATTTTCACCAGTAGTAAAATTCATTCTACGGAAATGGTAAACAGATCAATCGCAGCAAATTCAATATAAAATCACCAAGCGCCTCAACCAACGCCTCAAACGGGCCAGTTCCAACAGTTCGCTGCCCGAGAATTTCAATTCCGACGACAATGATGATCACAGCAGCAAGCGCAATCACATATTCTGTAACCGCCTGCCCCGACTCATTTGTTCTGAGATGTAAGCGTTTCTTTGCCATGACCGCTATCGTATCCATTTTCACAGCGACAACAATATAAAACATTCCTTAAATACTGTTGATATTTTCAACACATGTTGGATTTTCCATCACATTAAACATCTGCCTCAAAACCTCTTTTTAAGAACAAGACTCAAAATCAGGCAATTGTTCGCAAAAATCACTTAAACTCTATTATTTTACATATTCTGCTAAACAACTGGAATACCAAAGCAGCGAAACAAATTAGAATTCTGCAGAATGCCTGCTATTATTTCAGTAAGGTTTCTCGCGAAAACCGGCGATTTTTTCCGTAAAGCTATTGACATAAAAAGCGTTAAGCCTATAATTCATAATTGTTCTGAAGGGCTTGGCAATTTACCTTCAGTCCAACTCCACGGATGACCGGATTTACCGGAGACTTTCGGGAGCGGGTTAAAACCCGCTTCCGTTTTCATTATCTATGGGGATTTACGGTTAGAATTGTCAGTAAGCAATACGTTTTTCCTGGCCGGTGCCCAGCACCAGTAAGAGCCCAGTACGTAAGGGAAGGAAATTATGAATAACGTGGAACTGCTTCGCCTCGTCGACAGCCTGCACATGGAAAAAGGAATCGACAAGGATCTGCTATACGATAGCCTTGAGGCTGCACTCTTTTCTGCTGCACGCAAGAAGTTCAGCAATATAGAAGAGTTGCGCGTAAAGATTGACCGCATCGGCGGCCAAATCCGCCTTCTTGATGGTGACCGCCCCATAGGAGAGATGAGTCCCACGGAATTCGGACGAATTGCAGCACAAACAGCAAAGCAGGTCATGATCCAGCGGATCCGTGAAGCGGAAAGCGATGTCGTTTTTGGTGAATATAACGGAAAAACAGACACGCTGGTCACAGGCGTCATTCAGCGCCTTGAACGCGGCACCGTTGTTCTGAATATCGGTAAAGCCGATGGACTTCTTCCGCGTCAGGAACAGATCCCGTCTGAGAGCTACCGTCCGGGCGAACGCCTCCGCTGCTATGTAGTTCAGGTCAAGCGCAAGGGCAACAAGGTTATCATTATCCTCTCCCGCACGCACCCGAGCCTCGTCCGCGAGTTGTTCGAGCAGGAAGTCCCTGAAATCTTTGAACACATCGTTGAAATCAAAGGCCTTGTACGTGAACCGGGATACAGGACCAAGCTTGCCGTCACCAGTTCTGATAGCCGCGTTGATGCGGTTGGCGCCTGCGTTGGCGTTCGCGGAAGCAGAATCCGGAATATTGTTGAAGAGCTTAACGGCGAAAAGATTGATATCGTCCGCTGGAACGAAAACCCGGACATTTTTATCCGCAACGCACTCTCACCTGCGGAAATTGAATCGATTGAGTTTGACAAGCACCGTAACCGTGCACGCGTGATTGTTGCCGACGACCAACTGTCGCTTGCAATTGGTCGCAAAGGCCAGAACGTCCGGCTTTCCAGCAAACTGACCAGCTGGGATCTGGATGTCATGACCGTCGACGCCCACCGCGATTGGCGTGAACGTGGACGTGCTGAAATTGCTTCGCTTCCGGGGGTTGGCGACCAGACGATCAACAATATGCTGATTGCTGGCTTTGAATCATTCCGCGATATTGTTGAAATTGGTGTCGAAGCGCTGACAGAGATCAAAGGCATTGCGGACAAGAAAGCGGAAGAAATCTATCAATTCGCCCTACAGGGATATCAGGCTCGCGTCGAGGAGGAAGCACGCAGTGCTGCTGAAGCCCGAGCCCAGAAGAATGCAGAGAAATCAGGTTCGCCAAACGCACTGGCTAACCGTCCCGATGGCGAACATAAGCTGGAGGAAACCGGTTCTGAGGCGTAAGCAGCCAGCGGGCTGTAAAACCGGTTGTTCTTCAGCAAGTTTCTTCGGTACGTTCAAAGGTAAGGATCGCTCATGCGGCTGTACGAATTGGCAAAGATTCACGGGGTAGATAGAAAGCAACTTCTCACAGAGTTGCAGAAACAGGGATTTGACATCAAGAATGATATCGCCTCGGTCGAGGATGATGCCAAAGATTGGGTCGAAACTCAGGCAGCCAAGGGCTTCCCGACGTTGGATGGTGCAGGCGGTGCGCGCATTGTTAAAAAGAAAAAATCCGCAGCCAAGGCACGCACTCCTCAGGCAACTGCAAAACCGGTTCCAGCCCCAGCAGCCTCTGAGTCAGCAGACACAGACGATTCAGAAGAATCGTCTGAAATGGACGACTCGGCTGCATCCGGTTCTTCAAGCAAGCGAGAAAAAAAGGACAAGCGCAAAAAAATGATGCGTCTGCGTGGAGATGAACCAGAGCCGTCCACCCAGCCAGACGTTTCATCTCAAGAACCGGAATATTCTAAAGAGCCGACTCCTTCACAGCCTTTGGCGACAGAACAAGAGGCTCCAGAAGAAATAAAAGAACCTGAGACGGCCCAACATACGCCCAAACGTCATGGAGCAGAAGGCGTTTCCTCTGCGGACAAAGACAGAATTGCCCGATTTGAGGCATTACGGGCGAAGGCAAAAGAAACTGCAGGCAAAAAAGACACGAAAACCGCAAAGGGGACACAGGCCGCCCCGAAACAGAACAAGCCAAATGTGAAGGAAATAGCGCCCCAGCGCCCCGCACAACCTGCGACTCAAAATCAGGATGTGGATCCTGAATCACTTCTCGTTAAGGACGAGTCCGACAAAGCGCATACAGGCGAAAAACACAAGCGCGCTGACTTTAAGCAACAGCGTAAAATTGCAGAGTTACCGCCAATGTTTGCCAATCTGGATGCGGAATATACACGTAGTATCCGTGGTGGTGGGGCAAGTGCAGGACGCCGTCGTGGAACCGGCAGCCGTGGTGCTGGAACTCGTGGCCGCTCACGGAACAAGAAAAGTCGCTTTGCTTCCAATGCACCACGTGAACGTGACCCGAATCAGGTTGCCGAAGTCGCCGCAGGCATGACCCTTCGCGAACTGTCCGTCGCTCTGGGTGTTAAGCTGAATGAAATCATTGCCCTGTTAATGAAGAACGGACAGATGGCTTTGGCAAACGACATCATGCCTGAAGATACAATCACGCTGATCGCGGAAGAATTTGACGTCAAGTATGACTGGAAAGCCCAGCAGGACCTTGAGCAAGAACTTGAAGATGAACTTCAAGTCGAAGCGGAAGAAGCGGATGATTCCGATGCCGTTATCCGCCCGCCGATCATCACCTTCATGGGGCACGTTGACCATGGAAAGACATCTCTACTTGATAAAATCCGTGAAACCCGTGTTACCGATGGCGAAGCAGGCGGTATTACCCAGCACATCGGCGCCTACAGCATCATGAAGAACAATCACCCGATTACGTTCCTTGATACTCCAGGTCACGAAGCATTTACAGCCATGCGTGCCCGCGGTGCAAATATCACGGACGTCGTTGTGCTTGTCGTTGCTGCTGACGACGGCGTAATGCCACAGACAAAAGAAGCCTGCAGCCACGCACGCAACGCAAACGTGCCGATTATCGTTGCAATCAATAAAATTGATATCGCAGGTGCCAACCCTGACCGAGTCCGCCAGGAACTTGCCCAACAACTTGAGCTTTTGCCTGAAGAATGGGGCGGCAAGGTTGGCATGGTTGAAGTCTCGGCGATAACCGGCCAAGGCGTCAATGACCTGCTCGAGCGTATTTTGCTTGAAGCGGAAATGCTTGAGCTGAAAGCGCATCCGAAACGCAATGCCATTGGTCACGTTGTTGAATCCAAAATGTCTGAAAGCCGCGGTGTTGAAACCACTGTTGTCGTTAAAGATGGCACACTCAGCCGCGGCGATGTAGTCCTCTGTTCCAATGCATACGGAAAAGTCAAGCTGATGTTTAATGCAACAGGGAAAACCGTTGATCAGGTTGGTCCGGGCTATGCTGCATCGATCACAGGCCTCAACAATGTACCTGAAGCTGGTGACACGATCTACGTTCTTGACGATATTCTGAAGGCGCGTGCCATTGCTGAACAACGTGAACGCGACAGCCGTGCAGCAGCCCTCGCCCGCCGTAAGCACGTCACCCTCGACAATCTGACGGCTTATCTTGCAGACAAGCAAACGCAGACATTGAATGTGATTCTCAAGGCTGATGTTCAGGGATCTCTGGAGGTGCTGCAAAACACATTGACAGAGCTTTCCGGTGAGGAAGTTAAAATCAACGTGATTCACAGCGCTGTTGGCGGAATTAATCAGGCTGACGTCATTCTAGCGGATGCAAGTGACGCCTTGATCATTGGATTCCATGTCGTTGCTGACCAAGCTGCCCGACTGCAGGCGGCAAGCCATGATGTCCAGATCAAGGTTTATCACATTATTTACCGTATTGTCGAAGACATGAAGGCTGCGATTTCCGGGATGTTGCCTCCTGAAGAACATGAAGTCATTCAAGGACATATCGAAGTCCGTCAAGTCTTCAAGGCCAGCCGGATCGGTAATATTGCAGGTTGTTATGTCAATGACGGCATCATAACCCGCACATCCAGCATTCGCCTTATTCGCGACAATATCGTTATCTATGATGGGGAAATTGAAGCACTCAAGCGTTTCAAGGATGATGTCAAAGAAGTTCGCTCAGGATTTGAATGCGGGATCACTCTCAGAAAATATGACAATATTCAGGAAGGTGACTCACTTGAAGCATACACGATCGAATCCATAGCGCGTACACTGGAATAATACTATCGATATACAGTTTATTGAGATCATAACATGCTGAAAGTCGGTGTTTTGCTCGTAGACCTGCAACTGCCGAATTCTCACAGCCTGAAAGAAAAACGCGGTCCGCTGAAACGGTTGCTCAATCAACTGCGGAAACAGTTTTCCTGTTCATGCTGTGAATGCGGCGATCAAAATCTGCATCAGCGTGCGAAGATCGGTATTACTCTTGCCTGCTCCGATGCAGTGACGCTTGATCAGATAATCAGGCAGATCGGTGAATATATCCGGTTTAATGCCGACTTTGTATTTCTTG
This sequence comes from bacterium, assembly GCA_003249795.1. Classification (GTDB taxonomy): domain Bacteria; phylum Planctomycetota; class SZUA-567; order SZUA-567; family SZUA-567; genus SZUA-567. The sequence continues at coordinate 5,449 of QKHZ01000005.1, forward strand.
ATATGCAGACAGAATCACTCAATTATCATGGAGAGAATTGATGCCGACTCGCCGGCAGGAACGAATCAACCACCGTCTGGTTCAGGAAGTCAGTGATGCCTTACGCAAAGTTAAGGATCCGCGAATCGGCTTTTTGACCGTTACTGAAGCGGAGATCTCGCCCGATCTTCGCAATGCCCGTATTTTCATCTCTGTTTATGGTGACGAAGATCGCCAACAGGAAGGGCTCAAAGCGATTACCCACGCAGGCGGATTTATCCGCCATGAATTGGGTGGCAGCCTGCAGATGAAAGTCACCCCACGCTTACAGTTTGTCCTTGATCAGCGAATCCAGCGGGCTGATGAAATGAACCAGCTGATCGATAGCGCAAGAGCAACAGATCCCCACCACGATGAAAATAAAAATCAATCTGAATCCAAAGATAACGAGTAACGGCGCTCGATCAAGCGTGAATCGGGATCCAAAATGACGCATGAGTTATGGAATTAGCAGCGTCGCATCCCCATATGAATAAAACCGGTATCCCGTTGCGACCGCTTCCCTGTAAATATCAAGGACACGTTTGCGCCCCATCAATGCCGAGATCATAACAAGTAAACTTGAACGCGGTAAATGGAAGTTGGTGATCAATCCGTCGATCACATTAAACCGATATCCGGGTTTGATAAAAATTCGCGTCCACCCCTGCCCTGCAGTCACCATACCGGTTTCTAATGCAGATGCCTCAAGTGCTCGTGTTGAGGTTGTTCCGACTGTAATGATCCGACCGCCCCGCTCTTTCGTTTGATTAATTTTATCCGCAGTCTGCTGACTAATTATATAAAATTCGGCATCCATCCTGTGGTCATTAAGCCGATCGGCAATAATCGGGCGAAATGTTCCGGGACCGACGTGCAAGGTGACGTGGGCGAAATTGATCCCATTGTCCTGCAATGCCTGCTCAACGTACGGGGTAAAATGAAGACCGGCAGTCGGCGCGGCAACGGCACCAGCCGATTTGGCGTAAATTGTCTGATACCGTGTTGAGTCATCTTCATCAGGACCGTTGTTATCCCGCTTGATATATGGAGGAAGCGGTACCTCACCAAGAATCTGAAGCATAGTAAAAAGCGCAGAATCATCTGGCACCGAAAACTCGACAACAAGCCGACCTCCACCCAGACGCTGCAGAACCGTGGCAGAAAGTTGATCTGAAAAAGTAACGACCTTATCCTCTTTCAGGTGAACCGTAGGGCGCGCCAATACAACCCAACGGCAACGATTCTTCTCTGTCAAGATTTCGGAACGGATCAGGTCTGCATCCGGAACTGAAGGCGTATTCAGACTATAAATAAGAAGAAACTCTGTTTTTCCACCACCGGAGCGGCGTCCATGAATCCGGGCAGGAAATACTCGCGTATCATTTCTGACAAGCAAGTCTCCTGGGCGTAGGAATCCGTACAACTCCGCAAAACTTGAATGCGTAATATGCGAGCTGTCAGCAACTAAAAGACGCGCCGCATCTCGCGATGCGGCGGGCCGTTGTGCGATTAAATGTTCAGGTAGTTCAAAGTCGTATGAAGAAAGGTCATTATCAATACTATCAGAACTGTTTTGAAGAGATTCGTTCACGAACGGGATTCCTCTTCGTGGTCTGGATAAACAGGCCCATAAAATTCAGATGGAGTTTTCCCCGCATCAACCGATTTTTTTTCTGGAAGAAGATCGAGAACATTCGCGGAAAGATCCAGCGACGCTTTCCCGGAAAGTATCCGATCAAATGCATCACGCACTTTTTTCTTTAACTCATCCGAACGCCCGGTAACATTTGCCTGTCGTGTCAGCTTAAAGGACAGGCTACCTCTCACGGGCTGATTCTCCCCGCGAACCTCAAGTGCGATTTTAGCTGCGCTAACGTCTGTTTCAGAAACAAGCTCATCCAGAAGCTGAGCTTCGAGTGCATGAACTGAAATACGGTTCACTCCATTATCCGTGACAATTTCAATTTGCCGGCACGAGTCACAGTGTTTTGCTCGAGTAACAATCACATAAACATTCAGTGCGAGAACCGCAACGGCAAAAAGAAACGATACCCCTGCAACAAATCCAGACTCTGTAAAAAAGCCAGAAACAGATTGGCCTGATGCCGGCGCAATCCGGAGGAGAATCAAACAGATAGATGCAACCAACGCCACAATGAGGCTCAGGATTTCAGTCACGCGCACCATGATCTTCTCCTAAAAGTATTCGTATTAAAGTTTCATTTGTTCATCGACAAAGTTGATATCGAAATCATGATTTACAAACCGCGAATTATCAAGCATTGTCAGGTGAAAGGGAATTGTTGTCTTCACGCCGTCAAGGATGAATTCCGCAAGCGCACGACGCGCACGGGCAATTGTATCTGTGCGGTCTTTGCCATGCACAATCAGTTTCGCAAGCATGGAGTCATAGTTTGGCGGAATTTTGTAGCCCGAGTAGACAAAAGAGTCCACACGGATGTTTTCGCCCTGAGGCGGCGCGTACATATTGATTTTCCCGGGGCACGGAGCAAAGTTGCGGGCCGGATCTTCTGCATTGATCCGGAACTCCATTGCATGGCCATTGGCGACAATATCCTTTTGGCGATAACGCAGCTTTTCGCCGGAGGCGATACGGATCTGTTCCTCAACAATATCAAGTCCCGTCACCATTTCCGTCACTGGATGTTCAACCTGAATGCGTGTATTCATCTCCATGAAATAGTACTGCCCTTTTTCATAGAGAAATTCAACAGTGCCAACATTCGTATAGCCCGCAGCCTTGCAGAGTCGCAGAGCCGCATCCCCCATCGCCCGACGCGTATATTTATCAATCGCCGGTGACGGAGATTCTTCGATCAGCTTCTGATGCCGACGCTGGGTCGTGCAGTCACGCTCACCAAGATGGATCATATTGCCATGTTCATCACACACCACCTGAATTTCAATGTGGCGCGGATGCTCAATGAATTTTTCTATATACAAGGAGCCATCGCCGAAGGCAGCTTCCGCCTCAGCGCGAGCCTGTTGCATACCGCTACGCAGGGAGACATCATTGTGTGCCACACGGATACCGCGTCCGCCACCACCAGCCGAAGCCTTGACAATAACCGGATAGCCGATATCACGCGCCAGCTGCAAGCCTTCTTCGTCGCTGCCAATAACCCCTTCGCTTCCTGGACACACCGGGACGCCAGATTCCTTGGCCATGTTGCGCGCACCGGATTTATCCGCCATCTTAGCCATGGATTGGCTCGTCGGGCCGATAAACGCAATATCAAGTGAGCGGCAAACATCTGCAAAGTGGCCGTTTTCTGATAAAAATCCAAAACCGGGGTGAATCGCATCCACATCAGTAATCTCAGCTGCACTGATAATACTTGGGATATGCAGATAGCTGCGGTTGCTTGGAGCCGGACCAATGCAAACAGCCGCATCGGCAAGGCGAACATGTAAAGAGTCACGGTCTGCCTCAGAAAAGACAGCAACCGTTTCAATACCAAGGCGGCGGCATGTGCGGATAATCCGCACGGCAATTTCACCGCGATTTGCAATCAGAATCCTCGAAAACATCAGGGGTTCCGTTTCTGTAAAAAGTCAGTTGAACAAACCGTGCTTTTGCATTTTGCGAAGCACCTATAGAGACATCCCGCGTCAGGTTCAGGCCGGACGCACCATAAACAACGGCTGACCATACTCAACCGGCTCGCCGTTTTCGACCATCACCTTAACGATTTCACCAGAGACCTCAGCCTTAATCTCATTCATAATTTTCATGGCTTCAATGATGCAAACAATCGACTCTGCATTCACAGCATCGCCTTCCTTTACAAAGGCATCAGCTTCTGGCGCAGGAGAACGATAAAACGTGCCGACAATCGGGCTCGGAATTGGAATAAGCCCAGCTTCCATCGCAGCGGCAGCAGGCGCGGAGGCTGCTGGTGCTACCTGCGCAGGCGCAGCCATCATCGGAGCCATCTGCATCGGCGCCACAGTGGGAAGATTTGCTCCCGGTTTCTTCAAACGAATTTTAAAGTCAGGTTCTTCGAGTTCCATTTCCATGAGATCGTTATCGTTCATCATGGTCAACAGTTCACGGATTTTATCCAAGCTCATTTCATTCCTCCATGGCGCAATCACCACACGCCCATCACTATAACGATAAAACAGCTGATTTTTCGTCTTTATCCAAACGGCTCAAGACACTAGCCCCTCGCCGCGAAACAACAACCATATCCTCAATGCGGATGCCGCCTTTACCGGGATAGTACAGCCCCGGTTCACACGTAACAACCATTCCCTCTTCGAGCACGGTACTGCTCTTATAAGAAACCCCGGGGGCTTCATGAACCATAAGGCCCAAACCGTGCCCGAGCGAATGCGAATAGTTCTGCACACATTTATACTGTTCAAAAACCTTTCGGGCCGCATTGTCCGCATCACAGACCGCACAACCAGCCTTCAGCGCATCCAGTCCAGCCGACTGCGCTTGCAACACCCGCCGCATTTGTTCATGCCAGAATTTTGGCATGCTACCAAGAAACAGCACGCGGGTCAAGTCTGAATTATACCCATCGACACAGGCCCCAAAATCAATCAGAATAGGAAGCCCTTGGCGAACCTTAACCTTACCGGCATGAGCGTGGGGCAAACTTGAATTTTTACCGACGGCAACGATCGTTTCAAAGGCAGGACGGATCGCACCATACTTTAGCATCCGCATTTCCAACTCGGCACGAATATCTAACTCGGTCATACCACAACGGATTACATGTTTTAATTCAAGAAAAGATTTTTCAGCACAACGGAGTGCGGCCTTAATCCGCCCCAACTCCCAGCTGGTTTTGCACAAACGGATCGTTGCAATCTGTTGGCGAAAATCTTTTGTGCGGGCATTCGACAGCGCCTTGGTGAATTGCGAAAAATGCAATTGTGTCAACATGTCTGCCTCAAACCCAACCGCGCGCACGCGTTTTTTTCGAAATATTTCCGCAGCCGTTTCCGGAATATTTTTTTTCCACAGCACCATCTCGGCACAAGAAGCAGACTGTTGAGCCTCTTCCTCATATCTCCGGTCTGTCAAAAGAAACATCTCCGACGCCGTAACCAGCAGATGGGAATCGCTTCCGGTAAAGCCTGAAAAATAATGCACGTTTTCAGGTCGGCACAAATAGACAGCCCCTACCTTTTCCTGCTTCATGGAAAGATGCAGTTTTTCCAACCTGAATTTCAACTCATTCACAGGAACGTGCATTTCTGCGCAACCTTTATCAATCTATCCAAATGCTAGTATTATAGTTACAGAGGCACTTCCCGACAAGAAAAACACATCCTTTGATATAATGAATTTTCCTGCCATTTGCTACACACAAAACAGGATCCCTCAGAACATGAGAGACCCTGCACTCTTTTTTATTATATCAGAAGAACCACGCTGGAATTACTCCGCCGCAGTTTCGTCCTCTTCTTCCTCATCCTGTTCCTGCGCCGCGATTTCCTCAGCCGTGCGCGGCTTCAGTGTCGGGAAGAGGATCACTTCGCGAATACTGGTCTGCCCTGTCAGCAGCATGACCAAACGATCAATCCCAAGGCCAAGACCACCCGCTGGCGGCATACCAACCTCAAGTGCAGAAACATAATCATCATCAACCGCATTGCAATAACCTTCTTCATCCGCACGGCCGACCTGTTCTTCAAACCGGGCACGCTGATCGATAGGGTCATTCAACTCTGAAAACGCATTGGCAAGTTCCATCCCCGCAACAATCACCTCAAAACGGTCTGTAATTTTCGGATCTTCGTCATTGCGCTTACAAAGCGGGTTGAGGCTTGCAGGATAGTGGGTAACAAAAGTCGGCTGAATCAGTTGCGGTTCGACGATTTCATCCATCACCTCCGCCATCAGGTGATCATGATCGATATTCGCGAGTTTCTCTGCAGGAAGGCCAGCAGAGCGCAACCTGGCCTTCATAGCATCATCATCATCAGGGTTGACACCAGCGACGTCTTGGATCAGATCACGCATTTTCCGGCGCGGCCACGGCGCAGCAAGGCTGATTTCATTTTCACCAAAATGAATCGTTGTCGTACCGAGAAGTGTTTGCGCTGCGGTTGAAACGAGGGTCTCTGTCAACTCCATCATATCGGTAAAATCTGCATACGCCTGATAGATCTCGATCATGGTAAATTCAGGGTTGTGCGAAGTATCAATCCCTTCGTTGCGGAAGTTTCGGTTGATTTCATACACGCGATCAAGACCGCCGACGAGTAGACGCTTCAGGTATGTTTCCGGAGAGATCCGCATGAAGAGGTCGATATCAAGTGCATTGTGATGCGTGACAAACGGACGTGCAGCAGCGCCGCCGTAGATCGTTTGCAGCATCGGCGTTTCAACTTCAAGGAAAGATTTTACATCCAGAAAATGCCGGACAAAACTGATGATCTTACTGCGAAGGATAAACCGTTCACGCGAATCTTCATTGGCAACGAGGTCAAGATATCGGCGGCGGTAACGGATTTCAACGTCCTTCAGCCCCTTGAACTTCGCCGGAAGCGGTTCGATCGACTTGCACAGAAAAGAGAATGAACTGGCGAACACCGTGACTTCTCCCCTGCGGCTACGCATCAGAATCCCTTCAATCTTCAGGAAGTCACCAAGATCGAGGTTCTTGAGCAATGCAAAGGAATCACCAAGGCGTTTCTGCAGAAGGTTGGCCTGAATCTTGCCGGAGCGGTCACGCAGATCGATCCAGACAGACTTGCCCATATCCCGAACAGCCGTCACGCGTCCTGCAACAGTTACAACAGCGGCATCCTCTTCTGCAATCTCACCCTCAGGGCAAGAAGCAGATACATCGCCAATAAAACCGGTAATCGCAACGCGCTCGCCATACGGTTTCACCCCTGCCCCTTGCAAAGCCTCCAGCTTGGCGATACGTTCTGCGCGAATTTTCTGTTTTGCCATGATTCTTCCCTCTTAAGCAGTTATTTCGTTGCATTGGCTATAGCACGACAGCCCCACGCGATCAAGTTTTACAGCGAATACAAAATAAACCTGTAATAAAAAACATAGCCCGGACGTTACGCCCGGGCCATGATCAAATCGCCTCCCCGAGCGAATTATTCGCCCTGCTGTTTTTCCAGCATTTTACCGCCTGCACAGATGTAATTCATCAGCTTGTAAGCAAGACGGGCTGCAGTGTAGTCTGTAACCACATCCTGTTCACGCGGGCAGAGTTCAACAATATCAAACGCAGCAATACGGCGACGGCTGGCTACCTTCTTCAGAAGGCGGGCAACCTGCCACCATCCCAAGCCACCCGGCTCAGGATTGCCAACGGCCGGAGCCAACGACGGGTCGAAAACCGACATGTCGATTGTAACATAAACCGGGCTGCGGAGTTCTTTAATCACATCTTCGTGCCATGACTCGTCATCATAACGGTTGATGTCGCTCATGAAATAACATTCGATATTCTGTTCCGGATCAACGATGCGGTCGTAAGCATCCTGACAGAGGGAGCGAATACCGACTTGGCAGATGCTGATCTTGCTCGGGTTGGACTCAAGCGCACGACGCATGACCGTCTGGTGCGATTCGCCTTCATCGCCTTCGCTGAGGTTTGCGCTCGCATCAAGGTGCAGGATGCTCAGTTCGTCAACCTTCGGAAGCAATGCCTGAACGCCCCACAGCGAAACAGTACCTTCACCACCGAGAATGACAGGAATGGCGACATTATCAAGAGCTGCAGTCACCTGCTTCTGAACCCATTCGCCGAGTGAACGGTCACGCGGAGCGGCAACTGGCGCGATGCAGTGGACACCCAAATCAACAACGTTCAGACCGGTTTCTTCGTCATAGTCTTCGATCTGGCTGGACGCATCAAGAATCGCCTGCGGAGCCTGAGCCTGTCCCGGCACATAGCTGACGGTTTCCTCGCAAGGAGCGGGGATTACCGAGAAAATTGCGTCTTCCAGCGATGCGCTGTCATACCCGAGAAATGTAGATGTTTCGACCATGCCTGGATTACTCCTTACGTGAGAATTACGTCCATCATTTTTACGTTCTCACCGGCAGACACACCCCCCGGCAAGTAAAAAAAACGACCCGCCTTTTGGGCGAACCGTTTTTCTGTTTGCATCAAGTTATAATGATTTTCCCTTGCTGCGCAAGGACTTTTATCGTTTTTTTCAGATTTATCTCATTGCGGAAATATCTGTTTTTTTCTGAATTTTATCCAAACTAATTTTAATTCTAACCGCATCCATGTCACTTTGGATGTCAATCAGGCAAGATTCAGGTCCTTTTTCATAAACCAAAGTCGCTTTGTAATCGTTTACCGGGCGTATTTCTTTCAACTCCCACCCATCAACCGGCATCTGATCCTGATAAAAAGAGGCTGCGCGGCGAAACGTCCATGTGCCTTCATAAACAAACTCACCAAAGCGAAAACTGGCAGCCTGAAAGCTGAATACATTGTTGGCTGTCAACGTAAATCCACGCGGAACGGGAATATCATTGAACTGTATATCCCGTTGTGCAGCAAGACGTTCCCGCCCTTCATCCGGATTGTAGGGCACCTTTGCGCCATTCTGAATCCCTTGCCGTTGCGCCCATTCGCAGCCAACCATACCATTCAGGCCAATCGCCAAAGTCGCAACCAACGCCAGCTTTGTCCGCGCTTTCATGCCGTTTTCTCCTACTGAAATGAATAGGACATAAATATCCTATTCAAATATCGACATACTCACGGAGTAAACTTTGGGGAAACTAGCGGATAATTTTTGACGATCATCGGCGTCTGCGACCTCGACTCGGAATCTTTTTGTTAATCGAAATCAGACCGGTATCAGCCGCCTGACGTCGGTATGCATGTGTGATCGCAAGAGCCAACGCGTCGGCTTCGTGATCAGATGCAGGAATCTCAGGCAGCGCCAGAAGCCTGCGAGTCATTTCCTGAATCTGCTCTTTTACAGCACGGCCGGAACCGGCTACCGCGCGCTTGACGACGGCAGGTTCATAGCCAACAACCTGCAGGCCGAGTTCAGCTGCAGACAAAACAGCAACACCTCTACCCTCCCCGATTGCAATTGCCGTCTTGATGTTTGTTCCGCCAAAAACAGTTTCAATTGCCGCAACACTGGGCTTGTAGTGATGAATCGCTTCCTGAAGACGCTCGTGAATAGTGACAAGGCGCTCGGACATTTCGTTGCCTTTTGCCACAATTGTTCCGCCGCCAATAAAAGTCAACCGATTGCCAGAGACCTCGATAATCCCATAGCCGACATTCCTCGTTCCCGGATCAATCCCCATAATCCGGCACACCTTCGAGTCGGCGTTTTCAGTATTCATTTGAATTCCTCATGCAGATCATCCACCTCTGTTTCAGATTCGGTATCCGCACCGATCTTTAATTGGGGCGGATAAAACCCTTCCGGACGCTGCTCTTGATCAATCCACTCAGACCAATTCCCGCGGGTATAAATCCGGGTCGCAGCCGTCACCCCCAGAGGCAACGCAAGAAGTGCACCGCCATAGGGAACCATAAACAAAAGCGACATACTGACACCAAGCCCCCATACCGTCCAGAACTCCTTCTTAAAGAGCAAGCGCTTGTGCCGGTTACGAAGCAAATTTCTCGCCATCGGGATATCAAGAAACATGACGCCAAACGACCACCCCAAAACAGCGACCAAAACGACTTGTCCAATCACCGGAAGCAACCACGATCCGAGAAACGCGAAAAAGCCCAAAAATGTCCACCACCCATTCAAAAGCATCGAATCCAGAAACCCGCCTTTAAGCAACCGAAGTTTCCATTCAACGAGAAGTGGTAACTGCGGACACGGCTCCGTTTCGGCCTGTTCAACCCTGACAGAAAGAAAGTCCATCAGAGGAAAGCCGATAAATAATCCCACCGTCCCAAACAAAATCCATGACAACAACAAGATCCCGATCAAAACCAGCACCCACTTCAAGATTGTCAGGCTAAAATTGATCAATGCCGAAAGGATGCCACCACCCCAAAATGTCCACTCGACCGGATCAAATGAAAATGCCTGCGCAATATTCAGAAAAATCACCGTCCCGATTGCCATCAGGACAAAACTGAGCAGCACCGGCAGTAGCGCGACGCGTTTCACATTCGGCGTTTTCCACAAGAACGCAGCAGCATCAATCGGCGACAAAAAGCCTTTTATGAATGAGTGGAATTTTTTGGTCATGGGCTCATCTCTGCTTTGCGCGTTATCCGAAGCATTTTATTGCCGCCACGCTGGAATTCATAATCCACAGTCTCTATCGTAGCCTGCGCGCCCAAACCTTCTGCAAGCCGACAAACCGGATCGACAAGCGAAGAAGGTTTCGCATCAAGCGTCAATATCGGAAAAATCCGCACCTCAGAGGCCACCCGCAAAAGCTCCCGTACCGACTGGAGATGAAACGATTCATCAAGTTGTTCTTCATAAAGAAACAGAAAGTGACTGGACAATGCGAGATCAAAGATGCCGTTTTTAAAAGGCAGCGACGGCAAAGATGCAGCAACATACCGGCCAACCGGGTCCTTCACCGCGCCAGCATCATTTTCCGTTTCCCATAATTCATAATCTTTAAGAAACAGATCCATTGCGCGATGCCGAATCCGGATCAGTTCGTCAGGATTTCTAATCGAAGTCCAGACGAAGTTTTCCTCATTCTCTTTTGTCTGCCGCTCAACTTTAGCAGAGGTTTCCTGAATCCGCTGCCGAATCTGCGCAGCCGAGAATTGATAAACAGGATCGCATGAACACACATGCCCACCACGACGGGTTAACTCGCAATTAAAAGATGCTGGCCCGTCACCAATGCCGAGAATTTTTCGTTGTAAATCATTCTCTCTAAGCAAAAACATCTGCTGATATTCATGAAAGTTTCGTCCCCACGGGACAACTTCCTGTAACATAAAAGCCATATCATCGCCTCAGCCAACCCCCTACAACTTTCCATCATCGACAAAGCTGGAGTATGTCCCATCACCGATCACCACATGGTCAAGTACCCGAATGCCAAACACCTTTGCCGCATCACACAACCGTTTCGTCAGCACTATATCCTCAGGACTGGGCGTACTGTCACCAGACGGATGATTGTGAACAAAGGCTACAGCCGCCGCCGCCTCCCGCATCGCAGGCCCCAACACCTCACGCGGATGCACAAGCGAATTTGTCAGCGTCCCCACAGCGACCCGCTCATCCCGCAATATCCGGTTGCGTTGATCCAGAAGAATCACATAGAACTCTTCTTTTTTCAAATCGCGTAAGCGGTGATGATACAGATCGTAAAAATCTTTACCAGACCGGACAGCCGGTAATACAGGCCGCTTTTCCTCAAGCGTCCGCTTGTGAAGAATAAACGCCGTAGCAAGCCGCGCCGCAACAGATTCACTCATGCCACGCAATGCAATCAGTTCTGGATATGACGCGTTTGCCAGCCGACGGAGTGAACCAAAATGTTCTAGTAATTTTTTGACTTGATCCCGAATCGCATCCGTAATCCGGCTGCCGCCGATGAGAAGACACAATAGGTCTTCTTCAGAAAGCGACTCATATTCGGTCGACTCAAGCTTTTTCATCGGAGTTCGCGATTTGTCGTCATTGATTTTTCGAGGCGCATTAAAGAAGTCACAATCTTTTGTCACCTTGCAGGCCTTGCATCGCGGAACCGCGCCACAAACAGCCTGAGGCAAGACGCCATACATCCCACCAGAAAAGATTCTGAGAATTGCTAAGATTTGAAGAGAGGTTCTCGTACTGCGATCTGCAACTTCCCGTACAAACGCTTCTGCTGTTTTAGCCCGGACAGGAAGAGGCGCGGCAGGATCGACAATCCCTATTCGTGCTAACGCACGCAGTAGGTCATCCTCCGCGGTCAACTCCGGGAGAGGATCAATGCCGTCAGCCATACCACGAAGACGGGCGAGAAGCTCACCGAGCCCCTCGCCCTTGATTTCTGATTCAAGTGTTGCGACCAGATTGGTATAGATCCGAATTACATCCGGGCCATTTGCCTCTGCCGCCATTCACTCATCCTTACATATTATCAATCAACGCGCTGCCGAACTCTGAACACGACAGCTTTGTTGCCCCTTCCATCAAACGATGGAAATCGTAAGTCACCGTTTTCTTGCTGATGGTCTTGCCCATACTTTCAAGCAACAGATCCGCCGCTTCCGTCCAGCCCATATAGCGGAACATCATCTCACCCGACAGAATCACTGACGAGGGGTTGACCATATCTTTTCCAGCATACTTCGGAGCCGTACCGTGTGTTGCTTCAAAGATACCGTGCCCTGTATCATAATTAATATTGCCACCCGGTGCAATCCCAATACCACCAACCTGCGCAGCCAACGCATCAGAAATATAATCCCCGTTCAGATTCATCGTCGAAATAACGTCATATTCCGCAGGGCGCGTCAGAATCTGCTGCAGGAATGCATCAGCAATACAATCCTTGATTACGATTTTTTTGCCGTCAGCATCTACTTCCTGCCAAGGGCCGCCATCGATCTCGACACCACCAA
>QKHZ01000060.1 GCA_003249795.1 bacterium
AAAAACGGGAAGCACCGGAAGCCGATCCCAAGCTTCCTTATGCAGAACGGCATCGCTTGTATATGGCGGAGCGCTCAAGGCGTTTGTCGGAGTCGGTGCGCGATATCGGGGAATTGCCGCCAGTGGAGGATCCGGAGCGGAAGGAGTCCTGCCGGTACGATCTGTCGAAGTTTATCTTCACCTACGCGCCTGAGGGAAAAGATCCGTTTTCGAACGAGCATGTCCGCGTGATCAACCGGATCGAGAATGCGATCTTTCACGGCGGACGGTTTGTCGAGGCTGTATTCCGGGGATTCGGAAAATCCACGATCTCGGAACTCACTGCCGTCTGGGCGACGTGCTACGGGCACAAGCATTTCATCCCCATCATCGGCGCAAACCAGACGCGCGCGACTGACAATCTCGATTCGATCAAGGGGATCTTCGAGAGCGAACTGCTGCTCGCGGACTTTCCCGAGATCTGTTATCCGATCCAGCGGCTGGAAGGAATCAACCAGCGTTCTCACGGTCAGCTCTATCATGGACGACCTACGTATATCGAATGGTCAGCGGATTACCTGGTCCTGCCGATGATTGAAGGCTCGGCCGCTGCGGGCAGCGTGATCCTGGCTTGCGGCATCACCTCATCGAAAGTCCGCGGGATGAAAAAGCGGCGCGGCGACGGTGTACAGCTTCGACCCGACTTCGTGATCATCGACGACCCGCAGGATGAGGAGTCTGCATCTTCTCCGAAGCAGATCACAAAGAGACTGAACATTATCAAGAAAGCGATTATCCGGTCGGCGGGTCACACGACCAGGATGTCGGTGGTGATGCCGTGCACGGTAATCCAGAAAAACGATCTGGTCGATCAGCTATTGGATCCGAAGGTAAACGCTGCCTGGCAGGGAGAGCGGATCCCGTTTATCCGTCGCTGGGCCAATGCACATCAGACCCATTGGCTGACAGAATACGCCAGATTGAGAAATACTTATAACCCAGACGATCCGGAAGACCAGCTACGCGCCCGTGCGGAGGCCACAGCGTACTACATCGCCAATCGCACCGACATGGACAATGGCTGCCTCGTGTCATGGGACTACTGTTTTGCGCAGGATGAGGGCGAAATCTCCGCGATCCAGCACGCCTACAACGCGCTGATCGATGACGGCGAGGAAGTTTTTGCCAGTGAATTCCAGAACAATCCGCTGTCTCCGCCGGAGGAGGAAGGGCAGCTGACGCGGGAAGAGCTTTTTGCCAAGCTGAACAATCTGAAACGCTATGAGGTACCGACAGCGTGCGAGAAGATGACGGCGTTCATCGACGTGCAGGGCGTCTGTCTTTATTACGTCGTCTGCGGATGGACCGCTGACTTCACCGGCTACATTGTCGACTACGGCGTCTTTCCCGAACAACACAAACCATACTTTTCTTTGCGCGAAGTCACGCGGACATTGCAGACCGTTTTTCCGGGGACGGGTCAGGAAGGTGCGTGGCGTGCTGGCTTTGACGAGCTGACCGCAAAACTGATCGGGCGGGAGTGGCGGCGGGATGACGATACTGTCTTGCGCATCAGCCGACTCCTGATCGACGCCAACGACGGTAACGCCGCACAGACGGTGTACGACTTCTGCAGGCAGAGTCCGCATGCGGCGATTGTCATGCCCAGTCGCGGCAAAGGCATCACCGCATCATCTGCACCATTTTCCGACTACCGCCGTAAAGTCGGTGATCGCGTGTCGGAATGGAACTGGCGCATCCCCGCTGGCAAGGGAAGAACTGCCGTGCGCTACATCCTCTTCGACACAAACTACTGGAAATCATTTGTCCGCAGCCGCTGGCGGGTGGCCAAGGGCGACTCCGGTTCCCTGTCCGTTTTCGGCCGCAGACCTGAAACCGTACGCATGTTTTCCGAGCACATGGTCAGCGAGTACTCGGTGCGTACTGAAGGCCGCGGAAGAGTCGTAGACGAATGGAAACTGCGCGCGAATTTCTCGGAGAACCATTTATGGGACTGCGTGGTGGGGTGCGCCGTCGCTGCGTCTGAACAGGGAATCCTCCTCGCCGGTACCACCGCGAACAATCGTTCCCGTAAAACTCCCATCAAACTCTCCGAACTGCGCCGGAAGAAACAGATACATTTTTGAATCGGGAATTGATCATTACGGAATGATTTCATGAAAGGAACGAACATGAGTGCATCAGAAGAAATGCTATCACTGCTTCCGCACGAGAAGGCATGTGTGTTTACACCGGAGGAGTTATTGAAGATCGGATCCAGCTACGCCCGCAACATGAATATCACTGCTGATCTGTTTGATGATGCGGTGCAGGAGTTTGCCGTCGCCGCGTGGATTGCCGGAAATGAGTCCAAGGACGTGAAGAACTGCCGTGCTTACCAGACCCGTCCGGGAAAGTGGGCAATCCTCGATCTGCTCCGCAGTCGCAGTCGTCGGTATCAGCAGGAGGAACTGTACCTGTACCAGAAGTTTTCCGTGAAAACATCGTCCAGTCATAAAGATCGTCTGCAGCAACTGGTTGACCGCGAAGATGAAACCTTGGCGATGGTGTTACTGTGTGAACTCCCCAAATTGGAGCGCAGGATTATCGAGCTTACGATTTTGGAAGACTGCCGCATTGACGATGTGGCAAGTCGTATCGGGCTGCACAGAAGAAGCATCTGCCGGATCCGGGCGAAGGCGCTGGAGAAACTCCGCAGGCGGATGGTGATGTTTACTCACGCTCATTTCAACCCGGAGAATCATGAAGAATGTCTGTCGGACAGCAGCCTCGTAAACAATCCGACCACAGCAAAAAAGCGGTTGCTGGCGCGTAAAAACCATGGCTCATTGTCCGCGACGGAGAACGTTTCGTCGCAGCATGCTGCTGCACCCGAACATCGCGAAAGGAGAGCAACTGTTATTCAGGCATTGTCCGCCGCAGAGACAGCCTGTTGGAAAAAGTATCAAAGGAGTCCAGATCATGGGAAAAAGTATCGTGGCGCAGATCGTGGCGCTGAACAAGATGCCAATCGGGAAACTTCGTCAGCGGTGGGAAGAACTGCTTGGTGTTTCTCCTCCATCAAACTACAGTCGCAAGCAGCTGATCGCCCGGATCGCTTATCGCATTCAGGAACTCGTGTACGGCAGTCTTTCCGGCGAGGCCTTGGAAAAGTTCGGGGACGCTGGCGACGTACCTTCGGGAAAACTTCCGAAAACAGGAAATCTTGCCGGTACCCGGTTCGTCCGCGAATGGCAGGGAAAGCGTATCGAAGTGACGGCGCTCGAGTCCGGTTTTGACTATGCCGGTAAACGCTACCGTTCCCTCTCGGCCATTGCGTCCGAGATCACCGGAACAAAATGGAACGGGCATAAATTCTTCGGAATTCCTCGCAAACAGGAGCGCTCATGAAAAACGGACAGCAGGAAATGATCCGGTGTGCGATCTATACGCGCAAGTCAACCGATGAGGGGCTTGATTCAGATTTTAATAGTCTCGACGCGCAACGCGAAGCGGCGGAGAATTACATCCGCAGTCAGAAGCATGAAGGCTGGTGCATCCTTCCCAAACGCTATGATGACGGTGGATTCAGCGGCGGTAATATGGAACGGCCTGCTTTGAAAGAATTGCTGAAAGATATCGAGTTGGGATTGATCGATTGCTGTCTGGTGTACAAAGTGGACCGGCTGTCCCGATCCCTGCTGGATTTTACGGAACTGATCGGAACTTTTGAAAAACATGATGTGACATTTGTTTCTGTTACTCAGTCATTTTCAACGACGACCAGTATGGGGCGCCTTACATTAAACATCCTGCTGTCCTTCGCACAATTCGAGCGCGAGATCATCGGCGAACGCATCCGCGACAAGATTGCCGCTGCCAAGAAAAAGGGCAAGCATACCGGTGGCATGCCGATTCTCGGGTATGACATCAAAGATCACAAGCTTGTCATCAATCCTTCCGAAGCCAAAACCGTGAAGCAGATCTTCCGACGCTTTCTCATCCTGCGCAGCCCAATGCTGGTGGCGCGGGAACTGAACGACCAAGGCGTCAAAGCCAAGGCGTGGACAACGCAGAAAGGAAAAGTTCACACCGGGGCTTTGTGGAACAAGACCTCGATCCATAAGATGCTTCATAACCGGAAATACATCGGCGAGATTACCCATCATGGCACTGTTTATGCCGGTGAACATGAACCGATCATCGACCGGAAAACATGGGAGCAGGCGCAAGCAATATTCCGTGAAAACAGTCACGCCCGTTCCCAGCGTACCCGTAGCACGACGCCTGCTTTATTGAAGGACATTCTTAAATGCGGTCATTGCGGCGGCGCGATGGGGATCACCTACTCGCGCAGCAAAAGCAAGCAGTACCGTTATTATCTCTGCGTCTCCGCCAGCAAAAATGGATATGACATTTGTCCGGTAAAAAGCGTTCCGGCAGGCGATATCGAGTCGGCCGTATTTGAAAACATCCGCGAAGTCCTGCGCTCTCCCGAAATTCTGGCAAAGGCCCATCTGGCGCTGCAGGAGGAAGATAATCCTCCGGATCCGAAGGCATTCGCCGCAGCCCTTCAAGATGTGGACGCTGTCTGGGATCACCTGTTTCCGGCGGAGAAGGCGCGGATCTTCCGCTTGCTGCTGGATCAGGTAACCTTGAACACCGATGGCATTGAGCTTCATTTTACCCGGTGCAGAGCCAAGTTATTGGCGGAAGAGTTGTGTCCGCAATGCGCCTGATATTGAGTGCCTATAGTAATGTATAGCGATTCACTGTTGGCTTGTTTAAAAAGGAGATGCACATGACTGCTGAACTGATCAGACACGAAAACGGGATCATGGTGATCCGCATTCCGATGAAGTTCAAGCGGCGGGGAGGACGTCGAGAAATCATCCTGCCGCCGTCGGCCCAAACGAAAGTAAAGGCCACTCCCATGCAGATGGC
>QKHZ01000214.1 GCA_003249795.1 bacterium
TCTGCGCAGTTTGCGGCGAACGATTCTGTTCCCTGATATCACTTTGAAACCAGCGGTAGCCGGGATCATCAGGCAATTCCATTTCCGCCTCAACACCACTTGCCTCAAAACACCGGAACACAATCTATGAACCGTCTTCTGCTGGCTTTACATTTGAGATCACAACAGTACTGCCACTTGTGTCCGGCATTTGTGGAAGCTTCAGGCCGGGGCAATCAGATACAATCCCATTTGCCACAGCAACGGCATGCAACGGATTGTTGAGCTCCAGCCCGACATGGCCGCAGTAACTGTTTCCCAAACGATCTGAGCAAATCCGGAATTTATATACGTACTCTCCTTTGGGAGGCCGCTGAACACCTTTGCGTTCTCCGTTTTCATCAATATGAACGCCGCCGCTTGTCCAGCCAATTCCGCGGAGCATACAATTTCGCATCGTATTTTCGTCAAATGTCCACATCCGGTGGTCCGCACTTACAGTTACGCCACCGGCAGAATCGGATATATTTACCCAATCCCGAACAAGACGGATATTGGCAGTTGGATTTTCCTCCGTCGTTTCTTCAGGATTGCCGGATTTATTATACATGGTTTCCGGATAGGCAATCTCTCCGAAAGGAACACCATATTGGATATTGGCTTTCTCTTCTGATGCAAAAGGGAATGACTGTTCGATCCGTACAAATTTACCACCGTTCCAGCTGATCGTATTTTCAATTTCAAAAACAGGCTTGTCTGCCCAGATCTTCATCTTTTGCAGAATCTTCTGCTCGTAAACGCGTCCCTCAATCTCAACGAGACAGTAAACGGCATTATTCTCCTTCACATGTATCTTCTCAACGGAAAAGGGAAATGTCCTGCCACTGAGCGTCATCTTGTAAATATACTCTCCGCGCTTTTCCTCCAGACCGAGAATTGACATTTTATCAAATAATAGCCGGTTATTCGCTTTATCAAATACGCTGATCTCGCCAGTCAACCGGAAAATCTCAAACCGGAAAAAGTTATTTTCTATCAATTCATTTTTCAGATAGCGGTCAGGATCTGCCTTGTCTTTTTCAGAATCCAATTCCAACTGAAACGGCGTAGGGAAATCCGTCGGCTCAGCGACTTCAAGGAAGAACGTTTTGCATCCAAATGCAGGAATCTCACGCGCAAAGAATGACAATTCAAGCGTATCCGTAAGCATCATCAGATGGTCTTCGATTTTGAGGGGGATTTCGTTGCCTTGCTCATTGACAAGTCTGAAAGCCGCACTCGGATTATTCTTGTAGTACTCGCTCGAAATCGTGAAACCGTTGAAGCATGTGGAAAAAGTGCGGCCGTAACAGCCAACTCTCGCCTTGATGATCTCACTTCGTTTCCACGAAAGAGGGTTAAAAACAACAACAGGAAATGCACCATCATGCGGGGCTTCTGTACGGGCAGCGAGGCGCCATGCATACTTGTCGGCGATTTTTGAAGCGGTTAGTCTGGCTGTTTCCTTCAGTTCAAATTTGTCCCGATCCGCGCGGTCGCCTCCGACACCATTTTGATTATGATCCATGGAGTCAAGCAACAGGTCCCAGACCTGTCTCATTTGTGTTATCGGATAATCATTCACTTTGCCAGAAAGAGCGTTGAGAGAAGCAAGGAATTCTGCCCGAAAAACAGTGGCCTCTGCCGGGATATCCAGAGGCCAGATATCCGGCCATGAGCTTTCCACATTTGTCCAACTGCTTGGCAGTTCTCCCTGAAGGTGCTTAACTTCTGCCGGTTCCGTCTTCGAAAAGAATTCACGGAAAGTCGCAAAATTAATTTTTCGATCTTCTTCGGAATTCCAGCGGCGAATATGTTCAAAGATCTTTTCCGACAATACATAAAGATCCGTTCCCCAGTGCATGATCTGCGGGTAATCCACTTCGTCAACATATTCAATCAGCTTGTGGCCATTTTCCTTCATGACCTGATAATCTTCATGTGACAGCATCATGGAGACACCGGCGTAGCCGCGTGGACAATACGCCTGTATTTTCGTTCCGTCAAGGGAAGTCCATTCGACGAAATCCGTATGGTTCTCAAACCCGCGGGACAAAATCACCGCATTCATCCCTGCCTGCGAAGCGATTTGCGGAAGTTGCGCAGTCGCACCCGGAATATCAGAAAGGCTGATCACGTCAGGATTGATTTCTAATTCATCATTACAAAACATGCTTCCGTAAAGAATATTCCGGATGGTGGTTTCTGCAGCAGGAAGATGGGAGTAGATAATGCTGCGCATCGGAATCACTTCCAGCCGTCCTTCTTTGGCCAGCTTTCTGAAAGACTCTTTTTTCTCAGGAAAACAATCAAGAAAATATTCAATAAAGCTAGTCGACTCAACCATGAAACGATACTCAGAATACGTTTCAAGCATGTCGAGTGCAGTATTAATTACCCGGCTTCCGCGCGACAGGCACTCTTCCCGAGTTCCAGCCCAAAAGAGATCGAGATGAGAAAAACCAATGACAAATATTTTCGACTGCTCTGCCATATTTATTTCCTAATCAAAACGATACGTGGAATTTTAATCCGCACACAAGAACATAATGCTTACTGCATATTACCTGAGTTAAAATAATAATCCAGCGTTCGTGATTTAAACTTTCCACATTTAATATATTTTTATTCACCAAAAGATAAAAATTCATTCATCATGAATTCCTCGATAAATAAAGAATAAATCACATCAAAATATTCACCATTCATGAATTGCCCCTCGTGATCAACATTCAAATTATCATATCACAAAAGAGTTCTGTCGCCAGAATATCAAAACAGCATGTACCAATCTTGGCACATGCTGTTTGAAAAGAAGGTGGCGTTGACATAGCTCGAACTCTTTTGCGCAATATTCGCAGCAAAGCCTCCCACTCTTACATGTCCCCTACTTCAGATAGATTTCAATAACCGGGAACTCAACCGGCGGCTTGACCAATGGTATCGACATATACAGCGTCGGCTCCAGTACCGCTGCCGCCCCGTGAGCCGTCTGCCAGGGATCAAGTCCCTTGAATTCCACTTCAGATGCATCGTGCAGGAATTGCGCGTACTTCGCTCGTTCCATGTAGGCATCACCTTCCAGTGCGATATGTTTGTAAGGCCAAGCCAAGATATGGACGTAAAGGCGCTTCTTCTTTTCATTATAAGTCAACTTGCATCCGGGAGGGCATTTGAACTCAGCAGGAGCAGCTCCGCAGCCGTGAATAGAGCGCGCATTTTGCTGCATCCACACTGCAAAAGTTTTCAAACGCTCCTGAGCTCGTGGATCGAATTCACCTCTGGCTGTCGGCCCTACATTCAGAAGAAGGTTGCCGCCCTTCGAAACGCAATCAATCAGGGAGTGGAGCAGCTCGGTCGGTTCTCGCCATGTCGTCTCGTCGCGATAGTAGCCCCAGGAACCGGAAAAGGTCTGGCAGGTTTCCCATATCACCGGTTTCCCATTTTCATCGGTCAGGGCAGCTTGCGGCTGGACTTGCTCCGGCGTTTTGAAATCACCGACCTCGGGAAGATCCAGACGATTATCGATCATGACTTCAGGCTGAAGTTCCCGGATCAATGCGACGAGTTTTTCCGACTCCCAGTCATCGCGCCCTTTGCCGTCCTCTCCGGGATAAGAGAAGTCAAACCAGACAATGTCTACCTTACCGAAACGCGTCAGAAGTTCCCTCGTCTGGTCACGCATGTATTGGGCGTATCTACGCATGTCCCGGTCTGCGTTTTTAGCACGTTCCTCCTGATTGTCGCTCATTGGATGCGCCCGGTCGATGGTAAAGTCCGGATGATGCCAGTCGAGCAGCGAATAGTAGAGGCCGATCTTCAATCCTTCCGCACGAAACGCATCGACCATTGGCTTTAACAAATCTTTGCCGTAGGGTGTGTTGGTCGCCTTATAATCGGTGAACTCCGAATCCCAGAGACAGAAGCCTTCATGATGCTTGGCGGTGATAACAAAGTATTTCATCCCCGCCTCGCGCGCCATGCGGGCCCATTCCTTCGGATTGTAGAGATCCGGATCGAACAGCTCGAAGTACTTCTGATAGTCTTCGGTCGAAACCCGGTCCCTGTGTCGCATCTTCTCATGCCGCGCCGGCATCGCATAAAGCCCCCAGTGAATAAACATTCCGAATCTGGCTTCAACAAACCAATCGGTCTTGGCTTTCGACTCCACAACGCTTTCCATCGTCATCTCTTTTCATTCATTTTTCCGTGCGCAACCACGCTTCAGTGGCGGAATGCTCACCAAAGGTCAATCATTTCAAGCGTCGCGCCCATGCGACACTTTTCATTTTTATCTCAAGCAGACAGTTTGTTTTTTGGCAGGACTCTTACGCTTCCCCGTTCGATAAGTTTCGCTTTCAATAATAGACGTGATGAATTTGCTGAAAGTTCTCCGGCCAGCATTTTGTCCAGAAGCAACCAGGCTTGCCGGCCGATTTCTTCCGGTTGCTGGTCGACACTTGTAAGTAGAAGACCTTTTTCATAGGGTTCGCGAAGGTTCGCGTAGCCGACAAGCGAAACGTCATCCGGAACAGACATGCCGTGCTCCTTGAGAATCTCCCATGCTTCCAGCGCCAGTATATCGTTGAAGGCAAAAATGGCCGTTGGCCTGCTTTCCCCGGGAAGCGATAATAGTTTGAAAATTGCCTCACGCCCCGCATCTACAGTCCACTCACCAGCAAATTCAGCGATAGCCGGATCAAAAGGCAATCCGTAACGCTCCAGCGCCATGCGATAGCCTTCAAACCTTTCTTGCGCATTATAGGCTAAGCGAGGACCGCAAATATGGGCAATCCGACAGTGTCCGGCTTTGATCAAATATTCAGTCGCAAGGAATCCGCCTTCCCGATCATCACAGGCAACGCTGGGTACACTGATGCCGGGAATGGATTTATCAACGACGACGATTTTCGCCCTGTTTTCGCACAATTCAAGGAATAGTGCACTTGGAGGATTCGACTCAACCGGTGAAATAATAATCCCGTCAACACCATGCTTCAGAAACCGCCTGATGATCTCCGCTTCCTGCTCAGTGCCGTGGACGACACTTCCAACACAAAGCTGCATCTCAGCAGCCGATGCCTTCTCCTCGATTCCTCGTGCAATTGAAGACATATACGAGTTATTGATGCCGCCGTAACAGACAAAACCGATCAAACCGCTCCGCTGCCTAGAGTCTTCATTCCCAGCGATAGGCTTGACAACAAATGTCCCCCGTCCGTTTTCGCTCCGCAACACCCCTTTTTCAACCAATGCGCCGATCGCCTGCCGTACCGTTGTTCGACTAACACCAAGGAGCGTCGCAATCCTGTTTTCAGAAAGGATCGCGTCGCCCTCCTTCAAACCGTCGCGAGCGATCATCTTGAGGATAGACTCTTCCGCAGCCTGGCTTTTTAGATTCAACTTGAACACATCATCTCCTCTGTTGAGTACAGCAAGATAAATACACAAATCACACAGTACCCTTCCCAGCTCCGATTAGTCTTTATATGACTTTATCATACAGATAAAGACAGTCAAGGAGGGTTTTCGCATTTTTCTGGCGTATTTTCCCCGAAAGATGCCACTGATTGTACCTTCCGTCATCGACAAGAAAGCCGTATACACAGTAAAGCCGGTGCAAACAACAATAAAGATACCGCCACATCCATCGCATCCGCCCCCCCTTTACCTGGGGTTTTATATTTGTAATTCCTATAATACAACCATAAGATAATCTAAAAATCAATGTCCCTTGGCGTAGACAGCAAGGAGGAGTGTACTCGGGCGTACCATACGAATCTTAGGGCACATACGCTCGAACTTATCTGACCGGCACAAAAGATCCCCTCCGCAATCCGCAAAACAACGGTGACGAAATGTTGAAATAATTCGGAATCAAAACTCATAAAGGAATACGATGCAAGAAGCCCTCGGATCAGAGAAAACACCGGAGCGACTGAAGGGACTTCAGCATGACCCGATCGCTGAAAAACATTACCGGTCACGCTGGGGATTATGGCTTGCACTACTGGCTTTTATATGCCCGGTACTAACAATCCCTCTGTGCCCCGACCAATGGGGGAAATATGCCGTAATTGTCACCATTTTTGCAATGCCCACGATATTTGTAACTGGAATCATTTTATATCTTCGCGCTCCCAGATGCCGCATATGCGGAAAGCGCATGTCGGAAGTCTTTATTCCGCACGATTCAATGAATAAAGACTGGATGGATCATCACGCTCAATTTTCCGAACAAACCATTGAAATGAATAATCGACCAGTTGAAATATACTCTCGGCATGGCATGCTTTTTTACCGTTGTTCAGAATGCAAAACATTCTTTCTGGCCAATCAGCATTACCATAAGGAACAGGAAGAAGGCAAAGCCGGTATTCGCAGAGTCCGTACACTATACAAAACAGCACGCACACTGAAGAATCAAAACAAAAGATAACCGCAATACAATTACCCCACCAAACCAGCAGATGCGTAGAAGCGGCAAAAGGCGATGCAGTCATCGGCGGCAGTTTAGCCGATGTAAGCATCGACTCGGTGGCGCGACTGCGCAGATGCGTCCTGTTGCCGTGTCGGATCGACATAAATCACGGATTAAAGAAAAAGAAATGAATCGAAGAACACGGCCTCAGCCGTCCAGCCCCATCAGTCCGAAAACGTCTGTAAAAAACGAGTCCAGATCGGTATCGGCATAATACCGGTTTGACCGCGCCGGCAGGTTCACATGCCCTTTATTGACAATACAGACATCAGCATGCTGGATATGCGCAAGCCCTGCAGCCGGATACACATTCAAGGAGCTTCCCAGTACCAAGAGCAGATCACAACCTGTTACCTCGCGCTCCGCCTCGTCGAGACCGTTAACCATCTCCCCGAAAAACACAACGTCCGGCTTGACCAACCCGCCGCACGCGTCGCAATGAACAACCTCCTCCTGCCCCAGCTTTGTCCGCAACCATTTCAGGTCATACGGCGCATGGCACTTACGGCAGCGACTGGTCGCATAGTTGCCATGAATCGGGATCACATTGCGGCTTCCGGCCAGTTGATGCAGCGGGTCGATATTCTGGGTAACAAGACACTGCAGCTTCCCTTGTCGTTCGATTTCAGCCAGAAAACCATGTGTAAATGTCGGCTTGAGGGTATCGATCACCTGAAAAAGGTCATGCGTGAAGCGGTAGAACTCGTCTGGAGCGTGGTCAAAGCGCGAGATATCAAACACGGTATCCGGATCATACGCGCGCGTGACATACAGCCCTTTGGGGCCACGAAAGTCGGGAATTCCTGCGGCGGTACTGATCCCGGCTCCGGTCAGCGCCACAACCCGTTTTGCGTTTCTGATTTTTTCCGCGCACATCTGCGCTGTCAGCGTTTGCATCACTCCCCCCACATCCCAGCCCTGACACTACCCGATACTTGATGTATTTTCAAAATGCACTTATTTTGTTTCGCATTCTGCGTGATCATCTTCTTTTTTGTGTTCGCCAACGTTTTGTCTCTGTTTGATAGTTTGAAGAATGAGTACATATGAAATGACCGATCCACCAACAACAGCAACGATATCATATATGATTTGAAATTGATCCGAAAAAAATCTCTCTCCAACTCTGGATAATGCTAGACAAACAACGCCAAAAACCAAGTATGGCATTTTATCCCGCATATTTTGGTTTGACTCCAAATAATGAATAACAAAACACCAAGAAACGAGCATTACACAATCCATTACGTATCTCATAGACTTATCCTTTTTGATGATTTCCAGCAACACACCAATGTTGGTTTTACCATATCCACATAGACCCAATACCATGCAGCTATCAACAGATATGGCACATCAGACAATGTCAGCATCACCACCAAACTACATTGCTGAAAGAAATCGGGCAAGAGTTTTCTTGTGAAAACAAACCGGTCATTCTGCAGGAAAAACTCTTGCGCCGAACCTGTAACCCCATATCATACTAGAAGATCTTTATTTTTCCGCTAGTTCCATCTGCGAAAAGGGAAACCATGACTGGTTGGCGTCTGCCTCACGACATCCCGAGTGTCACTGATTACCGCCTGATCCGCAAGATCGCAACCGGTGGTATGGGCACCGTTTACGAAGCCGAACAATATGGCACCGAAGGCTTTGTAAAAAAGATGGCGCTCAAGATCATCCTGCCTAAATACACAGACAACCACGAGTTCGTCGACATGTTTATCGGTGAGGCGAAACTCGTCGCCAACCTTGTCCACCCGAACATCGTACAGATTTATCAGCTCGGTCGGCATGACGGCGGCTACTTTATCGCGATGGAATACATCGACGGCACCAACCTCGAGCAGTTCCTGCTGCGGCATGCAACCCTCGGCGTTCCGGTTCCGCTGGACATCGCCACATTTATTGTCAGCCGCATCTGCCGCGGGCTTGAATACGCGCACAACAAACACGACGACAAAGGCCATATCCTCGGGATTGTCCACCGCGACGTGTCACCCAAAAACATCATGATCACCAGTGAAGGCGAAGTCAAACTGACCGACTTCGGCATTGCCAAGGCGCTGCACTACATGGAGCAGGAAGAGGGTGAAGTGCTGATGGGCAAAGTCGAATACATGTCGCCCGAACAGGCGTCATACCAGAAAACAGACTCCCGCAGCGACCTGTTCAGCCTCGGGATTGTCTACAATGAACTGCTGACTGGCAAAAATATTTTTGAATGCGAAGACGTATTTGACACCATCGACAAAGTCCGTGAAGGCGAAATTCCCGACCCGCGCGATACTCGTCTTGAAGTGCCGGAAGATGTGGCCAAGATCGTCATGTCCGCACTCACGCGTGACCTGAACGAGCGCTACCAGACCGCAGGACAAATGAGCTACGACCTTGAGTACCAGATGTATTCAAAAGGCTATGGCCCCACAATCGTAACCTTGGCAAAATACATGGCCGAGATTTTCCCGGACGGTCCGTACCACGCGCCGTTTGAGCGTGAAATCGCCAGCGACAGTGAAGCCATGCGCGGCACAACACGCCTCGTGTTCTGACTCCCGAGTCGCTATTGCCCCCCCCTCGACGCCAGAGGAAACATAAAAAGCAAGCCTCAGACAATCCCAGACAAGAGATTCTCAATAAAATTCTTGGGATGATAGACAAGAGCGCGATGAACAAGAACCGGCGCAAAAATCGTCCAACAGAACAACACAGCAACCGCAATCATATACGCACGGATGCCCGGATTGACCGAAATACGATAGCCAATCCTAACCCCATCTTCTACTTCAGAAAGAAACAACTCAGCCCGCTTGGGTAAAAGAGACGCCGTCTGCGTCATATAGGTTCCATGATCAAAACAGATCCGATCCGCCGCGCAGTCAGTCACCCTCGCATTCGATGCCGCAAGCAGTGCCTTGATTTTCTCATGAGCATCCTGCAACGAACAGGAAGCAAGAACAGATCCTTCAGACATCAACAGTCCTCCCCCATCCACGAAACAGTAGTATTTCATAGCCACCCAGCAGATGCGTGGGAGCAGACGCACCGCAGGCGATGCAATCATCGGCGGTGTTAGCCGATGTCGGCATCGTGCGGGGCGCGCGACTGCGCAGATGCGGCAGGAAAGATAAGCCCCTACGCAAGCGCATCGCGAACACGTGCGGTCACGGCATCGGCAAGGCGCCGGTAACTGTTTTTCGTGAAATGGGCATGGTCAATATAGTCGTCGGCCGTACACTCTTTCATCAACGAAAACAAATCATTGACCGGAACGCCAAGCCGCGCCATTGTTTTAAATGCGGCATCATTGTATGCGGCAATCTCCTCGGTCGTGCGGATGTTTCCGCCCTGCAATCCGCTCGGGTTCATCGGCGTTGTCGTCGCGAAAATGATTTTTGCATTCGGACAATATCCGGCAAGACGCTTATAAATCCGCTCCAACATCTGGCAATAAAGCTCCGGAGAATTGAGCGATTCCGGCGCGCCATCGCAGTGAGAAACGTCCCAATGCCCATTATTCCAGTGAATCACATCGATTGCTTTCGGATCATCCACCAGATCCACCCAGTTTTTAAGATGGAAAAAAGTATATTGGGTAAATCGGCAGTTGTCCTCCGGATACACAACCTCCGCAACATCATTCAGATCCTCCCGCACAAACGGACAATATCCGAGCCGGATCGAATCCCCGAGCAGCAAAACCGATTTCATAATCATTCCCTTTTCTAGAGAACATCAATATTCTTCAATTGTAGTAACCACACCAAAACAAGAGCCAAGCATCCCCAAATTTGCCACATATAGCTTTTAGCGTAACAACATTCCTCCTCTACCCGAAGCCGATACCCCCAATACAACCACCAGGTATGAAAGCGAATAACGGTATCTGGGAACACAATAAAAATCAACGCAATGAACGAAGTCACAAATGTGAACGCCCCCGCAGGCTCAGCCCTCAAAAGGCATATGCCTAAAATTGATCCAACACCATTTTGACAGCAGGTTTATTGCTTGAAAAAAATTGCGTCGAGTCAGAATCTTTTGTAAAAAACAACGAGCGAGGTAAATTGCCTTCCATATCATCAAGCGCGATCATAAAATGACTCCCTTCTGTTTCGACAACGCCAGAAAACACCTCATTCCCTTTCGCCGAAGGCGCCATTTTCAGCAGAAACTGCCCCTTCTGATTTGCTTTCCATCTGCCGTCATCACTTCGTATAAACCAGAAAATTAAAGTCGCCTGATCTTGTGTGCCAACAAAAGGGAATGAGTATAAACGGCACGTGCCGTCCGGCTTCAGCACAATGGCTGTCCCTTCTTTTTCCGCCTCCAGAACAAGATCCTTTTTTAACGGTCTGCGTAAGTCACAGCCGCTGAGTCGATAGGTTCCGGCAAGACTCCGCATGGCAGCTTCATCACTGGTAAACACTGCCCCGCGCGCCGGCTGATCATCTTTTTTTTCAGCTGGTTGAGACTGTTCTTCAGCCTCTTTTACAGAGCTTTCGCATTCTGCTGCATCCGAAACAATCCCCTGCCCCATTTCAGATGAACGGCGTTTCCCGGCCTGATGAGTAGAGCCCGAATTAATCGTTACGCCACACCAGGCCACCACAACAACGCAAATGATCAGCAACAAGAAAACAGCAAACATTGTGAGAAGAGGACGGATCATGCCTGCATTTTGACTCCCCATCCCCCCTTCCATTGCTTATATCTAACAGAAAAACAAAACACTCGAGACTCTCACAGCCTTACCGATTAAATTTCAAGCAGAATCGTAACAGGTCCGTCATTCCAGAGGCGGACGTCCATGTGGGCACCGAACACGCCGCGACCAACCGGAATTTTCTCCTGCTCAATCGCCTCGCAAAAATACTCATAAAGACGGCTGGCATCCTCCGGGGCAGCAGCGTCGGTAAATGACGGGCGATTGCCGCTACTGGCATCTGCGTACAACGTAAACTGGCTGACAGCAAGCACGCCGCCACCAATATCACGCACAGACAGGTTCATCTTCCCCTGTTTATCCTCAAATATACGGAGCTTGACAACCTTTTTGGCCAGTGCCAGTGCTGTTTCTTCCGTATCATTGTGGCCGACGCCCACCAGCACCAGAAGACCTTCACCAATATGTCCGGTCACCTGCCCGTCAACAGTCACCGACGCCTCCCGAACCCTCTGCAAGACCAACCGCATCCGCTTCTCCTCTTTCATTATAATATATGGCTTGCCCGCAATCAGTTCATGCCCCGAAGTCACGCAAAACAGAATACGATCGGACATACAGCTTTTCATCGGCATTTCCAACCCCAGAATATGAGCATTGGATTATTTCACCAACTAAATCCGAATTTTTCTGACAAAAAAAGAGAAATCCAATAATTTCACTAATCGATAATACACGCAGCGCTCGTCTTCTTTTTGAATTCTACCAACAGAACCGAATAAATTTCCACGAAGCCAGCAAAGACACTCGCGCACGCGTAAATAAACGTATCATCTTTCAAGCAAAAGCGTTATGATCAATCAAAACCACAACCAATACCAACTTTTATCAGAAACATGACCGATTTCTCAAAAATAAGGATGAAAAAATGCCTAAACCCCGTATCGTATTGCGCCGGTATTTTGCAAACGTCTTTCTCTATCTTTTTAACGGATTCGTAAAAAATTACGAAAAAACGTATTGACGGATAAAGACAGAAGCCTATACTGTTCTTTCCCCAAGTTAAATGGGATCCGAACCATGTCCGTCGTGGGGTTCTGCAGGGCTTGTCCCGAATGAAGAAGGCGGCAAAGGCGGGTTCAACTGAACACTCCTTCCAAAAGAGAGAAGGGAGATGTCAGTTTTTTTTATTGGCTTTGCACGTGCGGAAAATATCTTCCGCAGGAACGCCGGAGTAAACAGAATGATCGAGCTTACGGTCTACGACAGGCAGGGCAAGGAGCTGGAGAAAGTCCAGTTCGATGAAACCTGTCTCGGCACATTTATCAATATGGAGCTGCTGCACAAAGCGGTGGTGATGTATGAAGCCAACCAGCGTCAGGGCACACACTCAGTGAAAAACTGCCGCTTGATTACCGGCTCAACAAAAAAGCCGTTCAAGCAGAAAGGCACTGGTCGCGCCCGTATGGGTTTTGTCCGCCGCGCAGGTTCGCGTGGTGGTGCAATCGCCCACGGCCCGCGTCCTCGTGACTACCGCATGGACATGCCGCGCAAGGCACGTCAGGCCGCTGTCCGCAGCGCTCTGCTTGGCAAGTTCCGCGATGGCGAGGTCGTGGTCGTCAATGAACTGACCCAGGCACAGCCGAAAACCAAAGAGATGGCTGCTACCCTGAAGAACCTCAAGATCGGCGGCAGCTGTTTGGTCGTCGTCAATGAAACAAGCGACGCGCTGGTCAAGAGTGTTCGCAACATCGCCGAAACCGGCATCATGCCGCTGGCCGGGATCAACGCATACGAAATTCTGCGCCCGAAACAGCTCCTGATGACCAAAGACGCGCTGGATGCCCTGCAGGCAATGGCGCAGGAGGTGAAATAGATGGACCCGTATCGTGTAATCAAGCGTCCGCGCGTGTCGGAAAAGGCTCACCAGTACGTCGAAGAAAGCAACACCTACGTCTTCGAAGTCGACCGTGACGCCACCAAGGATGACATCAAGGCCGCGATCGAAAAAATCTGGAACGTGCAGGTGAAGGGTGTGCGCACAGTCAATGTGAAAGGCAAGCCCCGCCGCTTCGGACGGACCGAAGGGCGCACGAGCAATTGGAAAAAAGCTCTGGTTCGTCTGGCCGAAGGTCAGGCCATCGACGCCCTGCGCTAACGCGAACCGCATTGCGATAAGAGGAAGCAACCATGGGGATTAAAACCTACAGGCCGGTAACACCCAGCTTGCGCAACATGACCAGCCTGGACTTCTCGGATATCACCAAGTCCAAGCCGGAAAAGAAGCTGCTCAAGACGCTGAAAAAGCACGGCGGTCGTAACAACCGCGGTCTGATCACTGTCCGCCATCGTGGTGGTGGCGCAACCAAGCGCTATCGTATCATCGATTTCCGCCGCAACGACAAAGACGGCATCAGCGCCAAGGTTGCTGGGATTGAATACGATCCGAACCGCACCTGTAACATCGCTCTTCTCCACTACACCGATGGTGTCAAGCGTTATATTCTTGCACCGCAGGGATTGAAAGTCGGCACACACGTTGTCAGCGACGTCACGACTGAACCTGAGGTCGGTAACTGCATGGAACTCCAAAACATTCCTCTTGGCCTTCAGGTTCACAACGTTGAGCTGAATCCGGGTCAAGGCGGTAAGTTTGCTCGCGCTGCTGGCATGAGTGTTACGCTCATGGCGAAGGAAGGCGACCACGCCATCCTGCTTCTGCCTTCGGGCGAAATGCGCCGCGTCAGCAAAAAATGCCGTGCCACCATCGGAACGATCGGCAATGCCGACCAAGGCATGGTGAAAATCGGTAAAGCCGGCCGCAAACGTCACATGGGCATCCGCCCGACGGTTCGCGGTAGCACAATGAACCCGGTCGACCACCCGTTGGGGGGTGGCGAAGGTCGTCGAGCCGGTGGCCGCGACTTCGTGAGTCCGACTGGCGTCTATGCCCGTGGTGGTAAGACGCGTAACAAGAAGGCTCGTTCGAACAAAATGATCATCAGCCGGCGCAAGAAGTAAGAGTAAGCGAGGGAACCCATGAGTCGTTCGATTAAAAAAGGTCCTTACGTCGACGAAAAGCTGTACAAGAAAGTTCTTGTGCAGAAGGACTCGAATAACCGTGAACCGATCAAGACGTGGGCGCGTGCCTGCACGATCATTCCGGAATTTGTGGGCCACAACTTCGCGGTACATAACGGCCGCCAGTTCGTAGGCTTGTTTGTTACAGAATCGATGGTTGGCCACAAGCTGGGCGAGTTTGCCCTGTCGCGTACCTACCGCGGTCACGATAAGAAATAGGAGGGGCGAAAATGGCGTTTAAAGCAATGCACCGTCACGCTCCGGTCTCCGCGCGCAAAGCGCGTCTGGTCATCGACATGATCCGGGGCAGGAACGTCTCGGAAGCGCTGAACATCCTGCGGTTTGCTCCGCAACGTGCAGCGAAAATGATCTATAAGGTCGTCCAGAGCGCTCAGGCGAATGCCGAGAACCAGGGCGTTGGAGACGTTGAAAGCCTGTATGTCAGTAAAGCGTACGTCAACGAAGGGTTCACCCTGAAGCGGTTCCACCCGCGTGCCCGCGGTTCGGCTGCAGCGATCCTGCACCGCCGTAGCCACCTGTGCGTGGAACTTGACGTTGCCGGCGATAACGAGTAGCGAGGAGCGCACGTGGGACAGAAAGTACACCCGATTGGGTTTCGCACAGGTGTGACGCGCGACTGGGATTCGCGCTGGTACGCCTCGAAACAGGACTTCGGCAAGTATCTGGTCGAAGACCACAAGATCCGTAAGCACCTGAACAAAGTGCTGGCATTTGCGGGCGTGGCCAAGGCCGAAATCGAACGCACCGAAGATGAAGTGGAAATTATTATCCACTCGTCACGTCCGGGCGTTGTGATTGGCCGTCGTGGCGCTGGCGTTGACGCCCTGCGCGCAGAACTTGAGAAGTTCGTCACCCGCAAGGTTTCGATCAAGATCAAGGAAATCACCAAGCCCGAGCTGAATGCACAGCTTGTTGCGCAGGGGATTGCCGAACAGATTGCCAAGCGTGTCAACTATCGCCGCGCGATGAAGAAATCGGTTGAAGCTTCCGTCCAGTCCGGCGTCTTCGGTATCAAGATCCGCGTCAGCGGCCGTCTTGGTGGCGCGGAAATCGCACGTGCGGATGGGTATACCGTTGGCAACCTTCCTCTGCAGAAGCTGCGCGCGGTGATTGATTACGGTTTTGCCGAAGCGTCCACAACGATGGGCAATATCGGCATCAAGGTCTGGCTCTACAAGGGCGACCTTGGCGAAACAATCGAGGAGAACTGATTTATGCCTCCTGTCAAGTTGCCCAAGCGGGTCAAACACCGCAAAATGTTCCGTGGCCGCCTGAAGGGCAAGGCCAGCAGTGGTAACTTTGTCGCATTCGGCGACTATGGGATTCAGGCACTCGAAGCTGGCCGGATCACCTCCAGCCAGATCGAAGCTGCCCGTGTTGCTGCAAACCGCGCAATCGCCGGTACCGGAAAGATGTGGATCCGCATTTTCCCGCACAAGTCAGCAACCGCCCGTCCTGCTGAAACCCGAATGGGTAAAGGTAAGGGTGAAGTGGATTATTGGTTTGCCGAAGTTAAAGCCGGCACGATCCTGTACGAGATCGGCGGCGTGAGTGAAGATCTGGCACGCGCGGCTTTCCGCCGTCAGGCATATAAATTGCCGGTGAAGTGCTGCCTGGCAAAACGGAGGCATGCAATATGAAGGCGAGTGAATTGCGCGAGATGAGCGCCGAAGCCTTGGAAAAGGAAGTCGAGAGCCGCAAGCGTGAACTGCTCGATATCCGTTGCCAGGTTTCCCTTGGCGAAGACATCCGTCCGCACCAGTTGAAGACCCTGCGGCGTGAGATTGCCCGGATCAACACGGTGCTGACCGAAAAAGAAGCGAATGTGAGCGGAGACGTCAAATGAGCGAGACGGTAGACACGCGCAATATGCGCAGAACAGTTGTCGGTGTCGTCACCAGCGACAAGATGGACAAGACCATCAAGGTCACCGTCGAGCGTCAGGTGAAACACCCGCTGTACGAAAAGCGCCTAAACCGTAAGTCGGTTTACACCGCGCATGACGAGAAAAATGAAGCCAAGCTTGGCGACACTGTCGAGATCATGGAAACGCGCAAGCTTTCCAAATCGAAGTGCTTCCGCCTGGTATCGGTCTTGAAGCGCGCTGAATAAGCGGCTGGTTGAAATAGGACGAAGGGACATCTGTCATGATTCAGATGCAGACGATTTGTGACGTCGCCGACAACACGGGTGCCAAAACCGCAATGTGCATTAAGGTTCTTGGCAGCACCAAGCGCCGCTATGCATCCCTCGGTGATGTTGTAGTACTGGCAATCAAGAAGGCATCGCCAAGCGGTGACATCAAGGCTGGTAGCGTTGCCAAGGGTGTGATCGTGCGCACGACCAAGGAAGTCAAGCGCGAAGACGGTTCAAGCATCCGCTTTGACAATAACGCGGTTGTCCTTGTCGACAACGACAAGAACCCCCGCGGTACGCGTATCTTCGGGCCGGTTGCCCGTGAGCTGCGCGCCAAGAACTTTATGAAGATTGTATCGCTTGCTCCGGAAGTCGTCTGAGAACGATTCCCGGTTCGTGGAGGCACCAAACCATGCTGGCAAATAAAGAAACAACCCCATGCCGCTCCCGTCTGCGCGTAAACGACACCGTGCAGGTGATTCTCGGCAAGGGCGCTGCAGGACGCAAACGCGTTCTTGGCGAGGGCGAAGACGCCCAGGACCGTCAGGCTCGCGGTAAGATCCTGTCGATCAACAAGGAAAAAGGCCGTGCAACGGTCGAAGGGGTGAAGATGGTGTACAAGCACCAGAAGGCGTCGCGCGACCCGTCGCAGCCAAACGTCGGACGCATCCAGAAGGAAGCGTCGATCGCCCTGTCGAACCTGATGCTGGTATGCCCGAAGTGTAACGCGGCAACCCGCATCGGAATCCGCTCGGAAGAGTATGAACGTGCTGGCGGCCAGAAAAAGATCCGCCGCATCCGCGTCTGCAAGAAGTGCGGCGCAGATATTGCAGAGAGGGCCTGAACATGGCGCGTTTGATGGAAAAATACCGGAACGAAATTGCTCCGGCAATTCAGAAGGAATTCGGCATCGAAAATGTCAATGCCATTCCGAAGATTGAAAAGATCTGCCTGAACATGGGCTTGGGCAAGGCGATTCAGGATTCAAAAATCCTCGACGCTGCGCGCAAGGACATGACGATGATCGCAGGACAGGCCGCAGTGCCGACGACCTCAAAGGTATCGGTTGCAAACTTCCACCTGCGTGAAGGCATGCGGATCGGTTGCCGTACGACTCTGCGCGGAAAGCGCATGTACGAATTCCTTGACCGTCTGTGCAACGTGGCTCTGCCGCGAGTTCGCGACTTCCGCGGAATCAGCTCCAAGGGCTTCGACAAGCAGGGCAACTACTCGATGGGTGTGGAAGAAATTACGATCTTCCCGGAAATCGATGCTGATAAAATTGATGTGTCAAACGGCATGGACATCACTGTCGTTATTAAAAATTCGAACGGGCGTGAGCAGAGCTACCGACTGCTCAAGATGCTCGGCATGCCGTTTGCCGAATAATCGCCCATCAGGGAAGAAGGAGTGGATCCGTGGCCAAGACGTCTTTGATGGTCAAGGCGAGCAGAACGCCAAAGTTTAAAACCCGGGGCTATACCCGTTGCCAAATCTGCGGCCGTCCCCGGGCGGTGTACCAGAAGTTTCAGATTTGCCGCATTTGTTTCCGGACACTGGCCAACAAGGGCGAGATCCCG
>QKHZ01000203.1 GCA_003249795.1 bacterium
AATACCTATAAAAAACAGGCAGCCCCAAAAAAAGGCGTGCCTGGAAACGAAAATCAGACAATCAGAGAGAATTCAGAGAAGAGTACTGGAGCTTACAATGCGCTTTTCGGCGCATGGTAGCCATCTTCATAGGTTAGAATCGTCGGCTCAACCGCAAGTTTTACCGCAGGCGAAGACGGGTTCTCAATCCGGGCAATTAACTGCTCGACGCCCTTCTTGCCGATCATAAAGGCCTGCGTATCGATCTCGACAGGAATCGGATGCAGCGATGAGAGAACCCGCTTTTCGTTATCGCACGACACGATCTCGATATCCCGTCCAGGACGAATCCCGTGCTCCAGCAGATGCTGATACGCACTTACAGCGATAAAGTCGGCGTAGAGCATCATCCCCGTCGGACGCGGATTCATCTGCTCAAGACGGTCAATCAATTGCGCGAGTTTTGCGTGGTTGACCAGTTCAATATCATCGCGAACCTCGACCAAATCCGGATCTGAAAAAATATCAACCTTCACACCTTCACGCTCCAGCCTCTGGCGAAAGACCTGCT
This sequence comes from bacterium, assembly GCA_003249795.1. GTDB lineage: Bacteria > Planctomycetota > SZUA-567 > SZUA-567 > SZUA-567 > SZUA-567. Next base: position 551 of record QKHZ01000203.1, read on the forward strand.
GGCGCAACTCAAACACGCCATGCGGTTCCCCCGTAAAGCCCTCACGCCCGCGCCCGAGAAATGCGCAGTATTTATGACCTTTTTTCAAAAAATAGTCGGCCGCAAGACGCGCTGTAGCCGCTTCATTCACACAAACATGGTCAAACATCGACGCATCGGCGTCCCCACTCATCAGGCGCACGCACGGCATCCTCCAAGCTGAGGCGACAACATCTTTCATCTGCCCGCCCAGCAGCAGCAACCCGTCACAGCGGCACGACGCGAGCTCCTGCGACAACTGATGCACAGACGGCACGTCGCCCAAAATCAAAGAAAGCCCGTTTTCCCGCAACGCTTCTCGAACACCGGCGACAACCTCGGCAAAAATACTGTCGGTCAGAATCATCCGCGAAAGCCCGATCAGATAAAGCGCGACCCGCTTGGTTTTCCGGCGGCGGGGCTGACCCGGGCGCGGCATCTCGATCTTCGGAATCGCGTGATAGTTGAGCTCCTGCATCGCCGTCACCACCCGGCGGATCATCTTCGCAGACACATTCGGCTGGCGGTTAACGACAAGCGATACCGTTGACACCGAAACCCCGGCGCGCTGCGCAATATCCATCATCGTCACTTCTTTTGTCATGTCCGTCATCCAAGCCATCTAAACTGAAAACCAGCATTCATTCGGCAATCAACAATCACCGGATCCCCAACCTGCTTACGGCAACAGAAATACACGCAAACAAATCCACTCAATTCATTATATGCGTTTTTGATTTATTTCATTCAAATTTTCGACAAATCCCTCCAATAAATCATCACATCATTATCAAGCAAATGACGTTATAAGCAATTTACCGAAAATAATCTTTCCCACACAGACAAACGCTGCAATTCAGTCCTCCCCAATCCCATTACTTCATCTGCGGCAGAACGATGCCGTTCATGATCACCTTCTGACAGACAACAAACACGAGGAACACCGGCAGCGACGTCAGAAGATACGCAGCCATCACAATATGCGGAGAACTGGCAGAACTAATCGCGAACTGATATGTCCACACCGAGATCGTCCACATCGACGGGTCAGGACACACGACAATCGCCCAGTCCCACCCCGAATACGCAAATATAAACGCCTGCAAGACATTATACGCCAGAATCGGCTTCACCAGCGGTAGGGAAATCCGGTAAAAGATCTGCATCTCGCGCGCACCGTCAATGGTCGCAGCCTCATACAACTCCTGCGGCAACGAATCGAAAAATCCTTTCAGCATGAAAATCGCCATGCCGTTAGCCGCCCCCGGCAACACCAGCGCCCAGTACGAATTGAGCAGGTCAAGATCCCGCAAGAGCAGAAAGCTCGGGATCATCTTCACCGCCGCCGGAAACGACATCGTCGCCAGACAGAAAATAATGATCTTCTGGGTATGGCGAAGCTGGAAACGACTGAGCGCGTAGCCTGCCATCGGGTTGACCGTCAGCGTCAGCAGAACCGTCAGTCCGACCAGAATGATCGTGTTCAGGATCGCACGCCCGCGATAAAACATATTATAGAAAGCCGAACTGTACGGCCCCAAAACCTGATCCGCCAGAATCCGCCACTCACCAACCCTGAAGGTATGCAAAATCGCTTGCCGGATTGGAATACGCAGTTGCTCAAGCTGAGCGATGTCAACGCCATACGCCGCATTAATCGCTTCAAGACGGCCATACTTCTGCATGGCAAATTTCTGAAACGCCAACTCAGGCATTGTACCTGTAAAACGCCACAGCTCCGGCGGAACCTGATCGCGGACAAAACCGATCCAGTATTTTCCCAGCGTCCCCTCGCCGACGGTTTCAGTCAATTCAATCTGATCGTATGAATCAAATTTCAACTCAGGAAGGCCAAGCTCGGCATCCGCGTAAAGCAGATTGTTCAAGACCTTGATCTGCTTTGTTTTTTCTTTCAGATACGCCGAATATGCGGTCTGCATCTCCGGCGTTACAGTAAGTTTGACATGCCGTACCGGAAAACGGAATTTTAAAAACTGATACCAGACCTGACGCACATTCTCAGGCGCTGAATCCGTCACAGGAAACGGCAGTCTTGACGCGTCAAGATAGGTGTCCAGCCCCAGCTTTTTCTGCGCATAGTCTTCCCACAAAAACGCGATGCTTGCCGGACGCATATAGTTCATCGCATGCGGAATGCCTTTCAGAAACGCCGTGTATTTATTCGTGACATACTCTTTGCGAAACGCGATCAGATCCTGATACCGGCTCATGTAGTTCGGCGGGATATAACCCGACTGGTCAAACGGCTCACGGAGCCAGTCAAACGGAGAAACCTGCGTGAAATCATTGACAGAGATATGCCATGTCGCGTTCAACTTATTGACATTGCCATATCTCTCCGCCAGAAACGGCTGCACATACCGGAAGTCAAACGACAGAATCGTCTCCTGAAGCGGCCAGTCTGCGATAAACTCCTGCAAATCCGCGGCTGCCGTCTCAAACTGCCCTGCTTTGCCCGGACTCTCAAGCTCAGCCAATACAGCCCCGGCCCAGTCATCAGTCTGCTTGACTTCATCACCCACAAGCACCCATGAGCGCCACCCCTCCGGCATCGACGGAAACGCGCCGTGCATCATCGCAAACGACTGGCGGCGTCCTTGCGGAAAATGCGTCGCAAGCCACCGCATCAGCCTGTCCTGCCGGTTCCACAAAAAGCGAGGAAGCGGTTGGCGGCGTGAATAGTCAAAGACATTACTGACCGACCCCGTAATCGTAATCAGAAACGGATAGACCATCGTCGCGCCACCAATGATCAGGCAGAAATAGATGAAAATGATCGCGGCTTTCCCGTTAATCCCCTGACGATCCATCTTATTCAGAATCGGCATGTCCGTTCCTTTATCTTCTATATGATTCAATCAATAAATTATCAAACCGTCGCAACACTCCAGCAGCCGCAGATCAGGAACTTGCGCGGCGGAAGTCGACCTTACTCAGCACCCGCATCTGCAGATAGGTAAAGCTGATCAGAAGTGAGCCAAGAATCCACGCGTAACTGGTCGCGATACTGAAGCGCAGGCTCATGTACGCCTCCTGCCAGATCGCCATCGCCATGACCATCGTCTCTTTGCCAGGGCCTCCGAAGGTCAGGATGAAGATATTGCCCATGCTCTGGAACGTGCCGATAAACGCGCCGATGAAGTTGATCAGAACCAGCGGCCAGATCGTCGGCAGCGTAATCCGGCGGATGCGGCTGAAGATCCCGGCGCCGTCGATACACGCAGCCTCATACAGTTCATCCGGCACCGACTTCAGCGCGGCCAGATAAATCAGGCTCGCAACACCGGCAGCCCCCCACACGCCCGGAATGATCACACACGCCATCACAACCGACGGGTCACCCAGCCAATCAACCGGCTGAAATCCGGCCCACCCGAACAGGAATGTCAGAACGCGGTTGATCGTCCCCTGATTTGTGCCGATATACATTTCCTTCCACATCAGCGTCACAACAAGGCCACTGGTCAACTGCGGCAGGAAAAACAGACTGCGAAAAAATGTCTTTGCCCACGGCGCTTCCGACAAAAGAATCGCCAGGACAATCGGCGTCACAAACGAAAGGCAAATCGACCATGTAACAAACCGCATTGTCGTAAACAGGTAGTGGTAAAAGTTATGGTCAAGCAGAATGCGAATAAAGTTATCAAGCCCGACAAAGGGCGTTTTCCCGCCGATATGATAATCCTGAAACGCCATGACCATCCCCTGCAGCAGCGGGTAATAGTTCCACAGCGCAATCGACCCGACAGCAGGAAACAGCAGCACCCACGGCAGATACCCCTTAAACACTCCCGAACGGCTCTGCGCCTTTTTCATAAAACTGCGGATAATCATAAACAGCATAAACGCCATGCCGATGATCACCCCGGCAGCAACGATCCGCGCAAACGGGCGATAATGGTCGATGGTCTCCTGCGGCATCTCGAACATCACACCAGTATTGGCGTCATGATCCAGATTCTTCAGCGCTGTCACGTAATCAAATTCTTTTCCGCTCGGACGAAGGACGATATCGATGGCATCGCGCATATAAAACGCACTGAAAAGCGGCCAGCGCCCCATAAACGGCTCGCGCATCAGTTTGATTTTGCCATCATCCATGTCATTCCAGAGCTTCAGGAAATCAGGCTGGCATTCACTGATGTAATCCTCAAATCCAAGCCGCACCAGATCGCGGGGATTGACAAACTGGGCTTGTCCTGCCGAGACTTTCTGACGAACCTCTTCGTCATAGTTGTCCGATCCGCAGACCTGCACAAGAAACTTCCAGATAAACTCGCGATAGGCTTTTTTCTCTTCCGG
>QKHZ01000201.1 GCA_003249795.1 bacterium
TGCTTCATCCGATAGCGCATCAAAGGCAAAGCCCTCAGGATTTTCTCGAAAATCAAGAAAGACGCGGCGTCCCCGCAAGACGGTTTCCTGATACACCAGGATGTCCACAAGAGAAGACCCGCCAATCGCCTTGCGCGGATCAAACGGCCACTGATATCCTTTCAGAAAAACCATCGAGTTCATGTCGCCAACAGCATCAAACGCTTCGCGCAAAAACTCTCTCGGATTACTGACACCATCAGCGTCGGTGCTGACAAACTTTGGAATCACTTGCATGTACGTACCCGAAACGTTCCAGCGGAATTTTGTCGAAGCGAGCCCATACTGACATTCCGGAAGACTCTGCGCCGCAGCCCCAGCCAACAACGCGACACCAATGGCACCAGTGTGTATTGCAGGATATACGCTGGTCTTATAAAGCCCTCCTGGGCCACCGACCGCATAAATAATATTCTCTGCCGCGTACGCTTCTAGCTCAGCCGCATGTGTCAAAGCGACCACACCAACCGCGCGGTGGTTGCGGCACTGAAAATCGCCTTCATTGTCCTCCGCATTGTTTTCAGCCCCGCCATCATTTCCGCGTTCATCATTTTGCGGAATCGTTGCAATTGCGGCAACGGTTCTTTGCTCCACGACTTCAATCCCTCGGCGCTTCACCTCATCAATCAGCCGCAAGCACATCTCTTTTGACGTATACGGCCCGACAGAGGTCGCACGTTTTCTCGGATCATGATCGGTTTTATAGCCGACAAATTGCCCATATGCATCGGTCGGAAACCGAACACCCAACTCGACGAGATTCAAAAAACCTCGAGCAGAGCAACTGGCTTCAACAAGCGCAAGATCACCGTGCATGCTCCCACCGCTGAAAAATGTCTCTGCCATTTCCCGCGGCGAATCATTATCATTGTCGCAAAGTGAAAGTTTATAGTACGTCTGCTTGTCGCTGCCGGTATTGATCGACGTCCCCGCCTGCAACCCTTCTGTTAGGATCAGGATATCAGTCACGCCGCGCCGGTGCAACTGCACAGCGGCATTTAACCCGGCAGCACCTGAGCCCACGACCAGCGTTTGCACGTGTCTGAGCGGAACTGACTTTCCATCCGGTAATGACAATGAATCCATAAACGTTCCTGCAATCAAAGAAATAATCGGCTACAAACAAACTGATTCATATCATACAGCATGCGATTACAACGACTGGATTGTCATCCCGCCGTCAACCAGAATAACCTGCCCTGTTGAATACGCCAAGTCCCCGCGCGCAAGCATCGCAACGGCTTTGCCGATATCCTCGGGAAATCCCCAGCGCTTGAGCAAGCACAACCCGTCTTCGATCAGTTTGTCATACTTTCCGGTAACGCCACTGGTCATATCGGTCTTGATCACGCCGGGACGGACTTCATAAACAGGGATATTAAATTCCCCGAGACGCGCCGCCCACAATGTCGTCGCCATACTAATGCCGGCTTTGCTGATGCAGTAGTCGCCACGGTTTGTACTTGCAACCGTCGATGAAACAGATGACACATTGACAACACAACCGTGAAACCCGTCATCCGCTTTCTGCTGTTCAATCATCCACTTCGCCGCCGCCTGCGTTAAGAAATATGGCCCCTGCAGGTTCGTCTTCAGAAGAAGTGCAAAGCTCTCCTCGTCAGCATCCAGCATATCCGCACGCACCTTCGGCGCAATGCCTGCATTATTCACAAGCACATGCAGCGCACCGAACTTATTTTTGATCGCATCAAGCATTGCTGTCCGGTCATCCGCACTTGATACGTCTGCGATACAATAAAGGACATCCGCACCAGTACTACGGAGTTCCTGCAAAGCATCTTCCACCTCGATTTGAGGACGACGCCCGCAAATGACGATATCAAAACCATTTTTCGCCAGACACAGCGCAACCCCGAACCCGATCCCGCGTGAACCGCCAGTAACCAGTGCAACACGTTTATCACCCACAGCAATCTCCTTTGCCTGTCATTTTTAAACCGAAAGGACTTAAATAATTACGCAAGCCCTTTCGCTTTTGCCGCATCGCGTCCGGCTTTGTACTGCGGCACATAAATCTCGCGGTCACGCACAACACAGCCGTTGAAGCCAACGACATCCTTCATGATCTGGCTACACATCGAGCATGTCGTGCAACACTTCGACGGATCCATCGATCCCTTTTCCAATAGATCCCTGACCAGTCCCGGATAGGCAAAGCCCAGGCGGCCGATACCGATCATATCAGTCCAACCTTCTTTAATCATTCCGGCTGCGACATACGGCATCAGATGCCGCAGCCAACTCAAAGCCGCAGTCATCACCGGCGAGGAACCGCCTGACATATCATGAAACGCTTTTGCTACATTCTGAAAACGAACGACACCCTCAAGCGGATGTTCCGGCGGCTTCGGCGCACCGACCAGCGGATTGTCATGCGGCCGGTTCATATACGGCTGGAAGCGCGGATAGCCGATCGAAAAGTTCAGCGTCGGCAGCCCCAGTTCCTTCACAACCCGAAGCGGCTCATCAAGACAGAATTCGTTTGCTTCATTAATCCCCCACCCGTACGGCCACGGCGACGGCTCATGCGCGGTAAAACGGGATGTGATTATAAACGACTCCGGCAACTCCTGACGCATCTTCGCAATCACTTCCCGGACAAACCGCGTCCGGTTTTCAAAACTGCCGCCGTATTTCCCCTCACGCGTGTGGCATCCCAGCAATTCCGCAATCAGGTATCCGTGAACCGCTTTCATATCCACGCCATCAAAACCAGCCTGATACAGCAGCTTCGCTGTTTTGACAAAATCATCCTGCAGACGGTCAAGCTCATCATCCGTCACAGGCGCATAATTTTCATCAATCCCCACAGCCGAATCAAGCTCCGGATTGTGCTGCGCAATCACCGGCTTGGGCGCACCGGTTGGCTTACTAAAGCGTCCGGAGTGAGTCAGCTGTACGATCAGCATCGGAGAGTGCCCGCACGCCTTTTGTCCGGCATCATGTGTTTCATCTGCCAGTTTTTTATAATCGTCAAGATTGCCTTCGTGCAGATACAGCTGTCTCGGGTTTGAGCGTCCTTCATTCACAACCGCGACCGCTTCAAACCACAACAACCCCGCCCCGCCTTCAGCAAAGCGGCGGTAACGGCGATATGTCAAGTCCCGCGGGCTTCCGTCGTCAGTCGAGTCAACCCCTTCCATCGGTTGGACAAGAAAACGGTTGGGCAGCGTCCGGCCTGAGACATCAACAGTCTGCCCGAAGACAGAAAAATCATCCGAGATCGGCAGGCTCAAACCAAGCCGGTCGAGTTCCGCCTTTAAATCATCCACTGTTTTCAGTTGGAACCGCACGTGTTCTGACATCGCATTCTCTCCTGTATAACTCACTGCATGGCACACGCAAACAATCGTTAATCGACTGTCGTCGGCCGCGTCGACGCCGGCAAAAACTCCGTAATTACATCCAGAAACTCTTCGCGGTCTGCGTACACTTCCGCCTTGACCGGCATCGAGTCCTGAAACCACTTGCCGTAATTCTTCGCGATCAGACGACGGTCTGTAATAATCACAATCCCGCAATCGGTTTTATGCCGGATCAACCGCCCAAATCCCTGACGGAAACGTACGACGGCGCTCGGTAATGAATACCCAAAAAACGGATTGCCGCCCTCCGACTCCACCTGCTCGCATCTCGCCTCGACAATCGGATCGGTAAACACGGCAAACGGCAGGCGCGCAATCATCAGGCACGACAGCGTCTCGCCGACAACATCCACTCCTTCCCAGAACGAATGCGTCCCGAGCAGAACAGACGAAAGCTCGCGCGTAAACACGGACGTAATACTCTCACGCGAACCCGACATCCCCTGAGCAAGCACAGGAATGTCATCGCCCTTTAACTCTTCATTCAGACTCTCTGCCGTTTTCTTCAGCATGTCATAACTGGTAAACAGCGCCAGCGCCCTGCCCTGTGTCCTGCGAAAAACCTCTGCCATCAACACTGAAACTTCTTTTGTATAGTCGCGGCCGCGGTCACCTGGTTCAGGCAAAAACATCGGCACCAGCACCCGACACTGTTTCTTGTAATCAAACGGTGACTCGGCACGAAGTTCCGTCAGTTGATCCTCTGCCAGAAAACTTAGCCCAATCCTGCGCTTCATAAAGTCAAAAGAATCCCGCACCGAGAACGTCGCCGAAGAGAAGATAATCGCACGCTTACGCATGAACACCTGATCATGCAGGAGCGGACCGATATTGCGTGGAGCAGCAACCAGCTTCACGCCTCCCTGTTTGGGCGATACTTTCTCCGCCCAATAGACATAGTTCTCGTCCGAGGCCTCAAGCACGAATTCCAGATCCTGCGTAATCTCACGAACCCACTGCAATGTCGCCTCACCGTCACGTAGAAATTCCCGTTGATACGCAAGCGCCCCGGGCTCCATTTCTTTCAAGTCACCGCAAACAGCTTCCATCTTCCGCTGCATTGCAGCCAGAGCAGCGATCAGGTTTTCTTTGGCCTTGATAATTTTTTCCCAAACCGACTCGCGCTTGCGGTCAGGGAAAAAGCGCAGCGACAACTCGCCGTTTTTCAGGAGTGGATGAAGTGCCGAGGTAAACGCGTCCAGAAACGGCGTAAAGCCGTCAAGCGCTTCAATCGCTTCATTTGCATGCGTAACGGTCATCTCTTTCAAATCATCTGCAATCTTCGGCCCAGCTCCCTGTACCTGCGCAACAACACTCGGTAACAGCCCCGTCTCTGTCCCGCGCCTGCCTTTGCGAAACAGCCGCCCCAGCGTAAAACCAAAGCGGCCGTGGCTGATTTCAAGCGACAGGTGACTGGTGGCTGCATCCTCGAGATTATGTGCTTCGTCAAAGACGATGTGCTGATACGGCGGCATCGCAGGGCTTTTCATATTCAGTTCGGAAAAAATAAGCGAGTGGTTGGAGACGATGATATCAGCCTCCTGCGCCTGTTGTCTGGCCTTGCGCAAAAAGCACCGTCCCTGATGAGGACAGCCTTTACCGAGGCAGTCTTCACCGACAGTGCAAAGCTTCACCCACAGCTCACGAAAACCAGGGCGCCCCCAGACTATGTTCTCGGAGATATCCCCCGTTTCCGTCCACGCCGCCCACGACAGGATATTGAGCATCCGCATCCTGTCTTCGGCGTCCAGCTCCTGATCAGCAGAGCGCAACACATACATCAACTTCCGCAAACAGATATAATTCTGTCGTCCCTTGATAATCGCCGCCTTGAACTCAATGCCGAGAGACGACTTGAGCAGCGGAATGTCTTTTTCAAACAGCTGCGCCTGCAGATTTTTAGTATTGGTACTGATAACAACCGGCGTGTCATTCTCAAGCGCGAACTGAACAGACGGCAGCAGATACGCAAGGCTTTTACCGATACCGGTTCCGGCCTCAACCATCAGGTGCTTGCCTTGATTGAATGCTTCAGCAACAGCGCGGGACATGACAACCTGCCCCTTGCGCTCTTCATAGCCGGGGAACTTCTGTGCAAACGGACCATTCTCTGAAAACGTTTTGCCGACCGCGTCCGAATTGATTTTCTGGTACGTCTCACCCTCATCATGCTCATGCCGCTGAACAAACGGCCGCTGCTGATTTTTAAAAAACGACTCCATCTGCAGCCGCACCTGCCCGAAGTTGCGGGTCGTCAACTCCGCTTCAAGCCGCTGGAAAAACTCACGGAACGGATGGGTCTTGTGCGTGACCAGCAGGAAGTTCATTTCGGAGACAACCGCAGGAGGAAGAGTTACCGCCCGTTCCAGCATTTTGTCCCAAAGCGCCAGCAATGTTTCACAATCAGACAGCGCCCTGTGTGCATTGTCGGCAGGAAGATTCAGCGACCCTCGCAAACACTCCAGACTGTGACTCGGCTCTTCCGGATAAAGAATCCGAGCCAGACCGACGGTATCCATCACGGTATATTTGAACCGGTCTTTTGTCGCGGTGCGTAAGAAGGCACGCTCAAAAGCGGCATTATGGGCAAGACAAACCGTCTTTTCCGGCAGAAAAGAGATGAAGTCTTCGATCACTTCAATCAGCGGGGGCTGATCCTTCAGCATCGCAGGCGTAATCCCCGTAAGTTTCACAATCTGTGGACTCATCTGCTTGTCGGTCGTCGCTAATCGGGAAAAGGTCCGGGTTATCTGCCCGTTTTCCCAGACAGCCGCCCCGATCTCAATAATCTGGTCGGTATAGGGATCCGGGCCCGTGGTTTCCAGATCAATGGCAACCACACGATCATACAGCATAAATATCTCCCGGATAATGCAAAACCATAACGTTCTTTCCCCCGCAATACATTAAGCTCAAGAGTATAACAGGGATGCGCTGCCAACTCCAACGTTTTGCAGAACATTTACTAAAGAAAACGGTCAATATGCAACGGCCACAGCGATTCTGTATCAACGAAATCCATAAAAAAGCCCCCCGCATCAGCGGAGGGCTTTTACGTCAATCACGTTTGGACTCAGCCTGCATTGATTGCACTCTGCGGGCACTCTGAAGCGCAAGCGCCACAATCAACACACTTGTCTGCGTCGATGGTGTACTTGGGCGAACCTTCCGAGATGGCCTCAACCGGGCAGACATCTTTGCAAGCACCGCAAGCAACACAGTCATCACTAATTACATACGCCATATTCTTCTCCTTTTTCTTGTTTTCCCGTTTTCCAGAAAACCGTTTCTTTTCGATTTGCTCTATGGTATAATCTCCGTGGTTTAATGCAAATAAAAACAGTCGGCGAACCTTCTTCATATGGAGTCTAATTAAGTGTCAACCAACATGCCACCCTCACAAAGCAGAACAGAACTGATTGAAGCCGCCTGGACTGAGTTTGTCACCTTCCTCCGTCAGAGCGGCGCTCGGATTACAAGTTCGCGTAAAACCATATTTGAACATATCCTGCGAAGAAAAGACCACTTCCGTGCCGACGAAGTCGCCGAAGCCCTCGCGCACGGCCGCAACCGCGTCAGCCGGGGAACCGTTTACCGTACTCTTGCGTTAATGGTTGAATACGGCTTAATCCGCCAGATCCGGGATTCTGACACCCATGTCCATTACGAACAGACCTTGGGACAACCCCACCACGAGCACATGATTTGCGAGGACTGCGGCGCCTTTATCGAGTTTGATGACGATGAAATCAACCGCCTGCTTCAGGCAGCCTGCGACAGGATCGGCTTTGCCCAGAATACGCACAGGGTTGTCGTATTCGGACGGTGCGCCACTTGCCAGAAAAAGCCGCAAAAAAGGAAAACTCATCACACTTAAGCCGTCGGTTGCATTACCCCTTGATAAAATAAATGGATAGAACAAACAGACATTCGTTCTGACAGATCAGTTTTATTTCAATGTACACAGAAGGAGTTTTCATGCCACAGATTTTTGCGCTAACGATTTTGCTTTGTCTGGCTTGTATGGCGACATTTGCCGATGCACACGCCGGTGATACCCTAGCTGAAGGCCTTTACGCCAAATTCGACACCAGCAAGGGCGAAATTCTGGTCAAGCTCGAACCGGAAAAGACCCCGCGAACAGTTCTGAACTTTGTCGGCCTTGCCGAAGGAACCATCACCAGCAACAAGCCCGGCAAACATTTTTATGATGGCCTAACCTTTCACCGCGTCATTGCAGATTTCATGATTCAGGGCGGCTGTCCGGACGGGAACGGCACTGGTGGCCCAGGCTACAAATTTTATGACGAATTTGATCCGAGCCTGAAGCACGACCGCCCCGGTATTCTGTCGATGGCCAACGCCGGCCCCGGAACAAACGGCAGCCAGTTTTTCATCACACATGTCCCCTGCCCTCACCTTGACGGTAAGCACACCGTATTCGGCCATGTCGTCGAAGGCCAGAAGGTTGTCAACGCCATCCAGAAGGGGGACAAGATCAACTCGATCAGCATCATCCGCCAGGGCGACAAATACGCCAGCTATAAAGCGACCGATGAAGCAATCAAAGAACTTGAAAAGAACGCTTCTGCTGATAAAGTTGCGAAAGTCAGAGAAACACTGAACAAACGCCTGAAAGCCGCCGCTGAAAGCGGAAAATCCGGAAAAGAATTTGCCGGCAACCTGAAAAAGGAACTCGACAGTTACACCATGACCGATACCGGCCTCTTTTACCTGAGAACCAAAGAATCCAAGAGCGACCAAAAACCCTCACGCGGCCAGACTGTTTCTGCTCACTATACCGGCTGGTTGCTGGATGGAACAAAGTTCGACAGCTCCGTCGACCGCGGCCAGACCATCGACTTTCCGGTTGGCGCTGGCTACGTAATTCCAGGCTGGGATGAAGCCCTGATGGACATGAAGGTCGGCGAAAAGCGCATGCTCATCATCCCGCCGCACCTTGGTTACGGTTCAGCCGGTGCCGGTGGAGTGATTCCGCCGAATGCATTTCTTGTATTTGAGGTTGAACTCGTGGGCCTGAAATAATATGCACAACCAAAATAGCTAAGCAACACATCTAAAATTTGATAAAATGCTCTTTACGGCGTGGAAAAGCAATTGCCTTTCCACGCCGTTTTCTCATAAATAAGAACGAGATATCCAATGCGTCGCTTTGAGAGAGCCACCCAACGACGCCAATGCCATACGAAAAAACTGTCCGTACACCGGAGTTCAGCAATGATTGAGCTTTCACGATTATACTGCGGTTACACAAGCTCAAATGAAACCGGTAGGGATTCATCATCACCGTCAATGGATACAGATGAAATGCAAGCTCCATGCCCGGTCATTGCATGGAACGTCACCTCTCAATGTAACCTCCACTGCCTTCATTGCGATACAGCCAGAAAACAACCATCAACAGAGCCGGAACTGACAACAGAAGAAGGACTAGGCCTTCTCAACCACTTGGCGCAACACGGTACCAAATCGATTTATTTTACCGGCGGAGAACCGCTATTACGAACGGATCTCATCACGCTGATCCGTCATGCAACAGACGAGGGAATGCGCACCGTCTTAAACACAAACGGGCTGCTGCTGAATGATCAGATCATTCGGCATCTGAAAGATTCAGGGCTCAAATATATCAGCATCACCCTCGACGGCCCGGAAGAAACACACAATCATTTCCGTCAATCGTCAATCGCATTCGAATCGGCAAGCACTGCGATCCTGCGTTGTCTGGATGCAGGACTATATACAGGCTTGCGCTTCACACTGACAATGCAAAACATCGCAGACCTTCCCTGGGTACTGCAATGGGTGGATACGAATCAGATCCCCCGTTTCTGCCTGCACCATCTTGGCACGACAGGCCACGGCAATCAGTTGGCCGGCAGCAGCCTCAACGGTTCACAAACCCGCGTTTGCCTTGATCTTCTTTTGCAACAAGCCCGTCTCTGGAGTGTCTCGTCATTCCAGCCCGAAATCATTACGACCAACAATGATGCCGATGGCGTCTATATCTATCTGAAAATGCTTCTTGAAAAGAACCCCGGCGCTGACGATGTCCGCAAAACGCTCGAAGCGGCCGGTGGCAATAAAAACGGCCAGAGCATCGGCTGCATCGACGGAGACGGCACCGTCTACCCCGACCGTTTCTGCCACAATCATCCTCTCGGCAATGTCAAGGCACAACAGTTTTCTACGATCTGGCAAACATCTGAATTTCGCCAGAAGCTGATCCACAGACAGGATTATCTGCAGGGACGCTGCGCACATTGCCGCTGGGTCAAACTCTGTAACGGAAATCTCCGGGCACGTGCAGAAACGCACTATGGAGACATCTGGGCGCAAGACCCAGCCTGCCACCTCACCGACGCTGAAATTGCGCCGCAAAAAAAATAACAACAGCCGAAACGCCTGAACAACTGGAATACGAGTTGCTTCAAGGGAGTATCTGATGAATCTGTTCAAAAATAAAACGGAGGATGCATTGATGTTTCCCCGTCCGCGCATTGTCTGCAGCCGTTGCCTCGGTTTTTACGCATGCCGCTGGAACGGTGAAATCATCAGCGACCCGCTTGTCGCCAAACTCCGCGATTATCTCGATTTCATCACCCCGTGTCCGGAAGCAGACATCGGACTGGGAGTGCCCAGAGAGCCGATCCGGATTGTCCGAATCGGAGGCACTGACCACTTGATCCAACCAGCAACAGATAGAGATGTTACAGCCGAAATGAATTCATTTTCCGAATCGTTTCTGAATTCACTGGATTTGATTGACGGGTTTCTACTGAAAGACCGCTCGCCATCCTGCGGAACCACAAACGTCAAATCCTATTTCAGCGCAGAAAAAGGATCTGGACACCTGCCCACCAGCGGCTTGTTTGCTGCGGCAGCAAAACAACAATTCCCCCTGCTTCCGATTGAAAGCGAAGGACGCCTGCTCAACTTCAGAATTCGCGAACATTTCCTGACGAGAATCTTTACCTTAGCGCGCTTCCGCCAAGTCAAAGAAGCCGGTTCCGTGAAGGCGCTAGTCGAGTTTCAGGCGACCCATAAAGAGCTACTGCGTCTGTATTGCCCAGCAGAAAAGGAGGCCTTAGGCCGGATCGTCGCCAATCCCGACCATAAACCGCTCGATACGCTTTTGCCTGAATATGAGAGCCACCTGCTGATTGCCCTGCAACAAATGCCAAGCCGGGGCCGCGCAGTCAATGTCCTGCAACACATGCTTGGCTATTTCTCCGAAAAGATCAGCCGTGACGAAAAAAACTTTTTTCTGAAACAAACAGATCTGTTTGTGCAAGGGCAACTGCCTATCAGCGTATGCATAGGATTAATCCTCTCATGGGCAATCCGCTTTAACACGGAATATCTGCTTTCACAAACGTTCCTGATGCCCTACCCGCAGGCACTAATTGAGATAACAGACTCCGGTAAAGGCAGGAATTTCTGACCCCAATTTCCGAAACGAACGGATACCCCGCAGACACAGAAACGGCAAATCTTCGAATGAAACCAACCTTTTTACAAAAATCGTCTTGCCACAGTTTTTGATTTACATTACTTTAGCCCTGAACAGATAATCCATGATTGTCTTCTTTGTACCGGAATCGCCAGACCTGTAAAAACGGAGGATTTCCATGCGCCACCATCAAGTCTCGTGTCAATGCCAACCACAAAACGATCAGATGATTCAAGCCAAGAATCAGCTACTGCTGGCGATTACGATCCTTCTTTTGGCGTTGTACAGTTCATCGGTATGGGCTGAGGAATCAGCGCTGAAGCTTGCAAATATTTTTGCCGACCATGCTGTGTTGCAGCGCGACATTGAATTGCCGGTCTGGGGTTGGGCTGCTGCCGGAGAGTCCGTAACCGTGTCGATCGACGGCAAAAACGTAGCAGCGAAAGCAGACGACACCGGCAAGTGGATGGCGCGCTTTCCAGCATTCCCGGCAGGCGGCCCGTATATCATGACCGTCACGGGCAAGGATTCAAAATTGGCAGTCACTGACATTCTGATTGGTGACGTCTGGATCTGCTCCGGCCAATCAAATATGGAATTCCATGTCAACAGTAGCAACAATGCAAAAGCAGAAATCGAAGCCGCAAACTTCCCGCAATTCCGCCAGTTCCATGTCGAAAAAGCGGCAATGCCCAGCCCGATGCCGGATGTTAGCGGCGAATGGACTGTCGCGTCACCCGATACTGTAGGGGCGTGGACGGCAGTCGGTTTCTTTTTCGGACGCGACCTGCACCAGCACCTGAATGTTCCGATCGGACTCATCAGCACCAGCTGGGGCGGAACCCGCGTTGAGGCATGGACAAGCCTTGAGGTCATCAAAGAGCAGTATGGCGATAAACAGCAAAAGGAATTCACTGACTTAAGCGAAATGAACACAAAACTTGAAGGCCCTATGGAAAAATACACGGAAGACATGAAGGCCTTTAAGGAAAGCTTTGCCAAATTTATCAAATACGACAGCGATGTTAATCACTTGCAGAAATATGTGTCACCAGATCTGGACGACAGCAGCTGGAAGCCGATTAAAACGCCCTCTGAGTGGGAAAAAGACGGCCATCCGAATCTGGACGGCGAAGTAATCTATCGCAAGACAATCGATATTCCAGCAAACTGGGCCGGTAAAGAGCTGCTGCTGCTCCCCGGCGCAATCGATGAAATCGAAACGACTTTCTTTAACGGAACCCAAGTCGGCAAAGCCGGAAGCCTGAGCCCGATTGACACCAGCCAATGGCATTTGCAGAGAACGTATAAAGTTCCCGCAAATCTTGTGAAGGCAGGAAAAGCTGTCATCGCCATTCAGGTTATTGACCAATGCGGAGGGGGCGGCCTCATCGGCCCGGATCCGAAAATGATGAAGATCTATCCCATTGACAATGAATCCGCTGCGATCAGCTTAGCTGACGGTTGGAAACACTTGGTCACGTTTGAAATCCCGGCAAGGCCGAAGAATCCGCTCAACCCGAATATCATCACCGTGCTTTATAACGGAATGGTCAGCGGCCTGATCCCCTATGCAATCCGCGGGGCGATCTGGTATCAGGGCGAATCTAACGCCAACGGACTTCAGGCATACCTCTACCGTGACCGTTTTGCCGCAATGATCACAGACTGGCGCGCGCGTTGGAAACAGGGCGACTTCCCGTTCCTATGGGTATCGCTTGCCAACTTCCGTGATTTCACCAATGAACCGGGTGATCCGCAAAGCCTGTGGGCAGTGCTACGCGATTCACAACAGGCGACGTTGAAACTGCCGAATACCGGCACAGCCATGGCAATCGACATCGGCGACGCCAAAGATATCCACCCCAAAAACAAGCAAGATGTCGGCCACCGACTCGCATTTGCTGCACGCCACATCGCTTATGGTGAACAACTCGTCTACAGCGGGCCGATGTATAAGTCAATGATGGTTGAAAATGGAGCCATTCGCTTGGCATTCGACCATGTCGGAACCGGGCTTGTCGCCAAGGACGGTGCCCTCAAACAGTTCGCCATTGCCGGAAAAGACCAGAAATTCGTCTGGGCTGATGCTGTCATTGACGGAAGCACGGTTGTCGTCAAGTCAGACAAAGTAAAAGACCCCGTTGCTGTCCGCTATGCGTGGGCCAACAATCCTGAAGGCTGCAACCTTTACAACAAAGAAGGCTTGCCTGCTGCACCATTTAGAACCGATGACTGGCTATTAATTTCACAACCTGTGAAATAACCGGCAACAGCCTGATAGATTAATAAAAAACACGCAGTCAATCCGGCTGCGTGTTTTTCTGTTTGTTCAGATTTTCGGCAGAAAATATTCCTTAGAAATCCAACTCGAAGTTGAATGTGTTGGCAACATCGCCGGTAGTACCGATATCAAGCGCATATGACAGTTCGAAGTTGCCATAGTAATAAGAAAAGCCGAGAGTGATACCCCCGCTGTTATCATGGCGGCTGCTCATGGTTTCATTGTCATCATAAGTCTGACCATCATCTAACTCAGACGCATCCGCATGGAATGTATCAGCCTCCCAATACCAGCCACCGCGAACAGTGAGGCGATCATTGATCAGCTTATATTCATAGCCGTTTGAAAAGCGTGAGATATAGTGCTCCTGATATCCGCTGTGATCGTCATCGATCAACCCGTAATATTTCTGGCTGAAATCACCAGCCATCAGCAACTTACGATTTAACTGATTGGCAAACCCGATGCGGAATTCGAAGGAACGAGCCCGCCCCTCCTCCAAAGGATAGCCTGCTTGATTTTCAAATTTTCCAAATCCTGTCATCAACGTCGAACCAACTGCCATCCGCTGATTCATCCGGTAAATTCCACCAGCCTTCATTTCAACGCGGCGCCAGTAATGATCCAGCTCTGCGTCATCGATATCTCCACCAGCATCCCAATTCCCAGCATGATACCCAAGCGACCCGCCGGCAAACAACCGGCCATTCATATAGGAGCGACCATAAGCCCCGATAACACGGTTAATCCCGCCATCGCCGCCGCTATCGTAATCATAATTCTGATACTGATAAACAATACCGACGGAGTGATTTCCGTATACAGCAGGATCAAATCCTGACGATTTATTTAAGTTGACCATTCCGCCAACGCCGAAATTGACGACATTGACATGTTTACCGCTATCATCCAGATAATCGAATCCGAGATCGGTAATCCCCTCGTGATCTGTTGCTGCCCCCAGACATGCCGGATTTTCATAGATCCCTGCAGCACCATTTGACAGAGCCGCATACGACCCGCCCAACGCCTGTGACCGGGCACTAACAGGAGATGTTTCATGAATCATCTTATCATTACGGCGGCGAAACTCCTGCGCATCATCGGCAGCAAATCCTTGTGACAAAAGGAGTAGCCCCGACAAAACAAGGAATCCGCTCTTAAAAATCGACATAAATGTACTCCCGGGCAACAATATATTTATAAATGTATCGGCAACTTTTCCTCGATTCTGATCCAATCTTTTCTTTTTCCTTCTAATTTCATCTATTGCGTTGAGATGCTAAGGTTTATAAGATAGTAGATGTGTGAATATATACCTTGAATACATATGTTTGATTTTCGGAGCATAGTTTGAACGCACTGCGATTGTTTCGCGCACCAGGAATTCTAACCGCTTGGGCAGATATCTTTACCGGATATCTGTTGCTACGGATTGCCGGGATTGGACAAAGCTCACCGACTCCTCTTGCATTCCTTCTTGCGGCGACTGCATGCCTGCATCTTTCCGGTATGATCTGGAACGATTTATTCGACTTGAAATTCGATGCCAAGCACATGCCCGATCGACCGTTACCCTCAGGAGTTGTTTCTGTTACCCATGCGTTTATTCTCGGGGCGATCCTGATGATCGCGGGTATTTTGATTTCGATGGTCGCCGGAATGTATTCGTTTGTAGCAGCCTCAGCGCTTGCGGCCCTAATCCTAAGCTATCATGCCGGTGCCAAAAGGATTGAAGCTGTCGGTGCGATCATCTACGGATGTAACCGAGGTGTAACCCTCGTGCTGGGCATGAGTGTCCATTCCTATATTTCACTGATCCCCCAGGTTCCCGAAATCTGGTTACCAACAGTACTGATTGCCATCTACGCGGCTGCGTTTGCAGTCCTCCTGCGCCAGCGGGGCATTGTGGCTACCGGATCTGTCACCAGCGACGAAATAGAGACAAAGGACCCGCGCACTGACTTTGAAGAACTCCCGACAATGCTTGAAGGCGAAGATGAAACCATGCGCAGAAACCGGGCAATCACAGCAATCCTACAACAGCGACGCGAAAAGGAAACTCAGAAACCCCAGCACCAGCATGTTTCCCCGGAGGTCGAATTCAGGCTAAGCAAGTTTGCATGTTCGATTATTATACTCTGTCCGTTGTCAGCGATTCTGCTTTTCCCATCCAACGCTCTTTCTCTCAGTATCTTTCTTGCTCTTTTAGCGCTGCTGGGAAACAGCGCGTTTGACGTATACACGCAATCGTCGCCATTTTCGATCCGTCACTTTACTGGCATTGCAATCTTGGGGATTGTCCTGCTGGATGCGGGAATCGTCGCATCGTACGGAAATAAGCCATTTGACAAAGAGGTGCTTGCCAGCGTCCTCTTGATCCTTGCATTAGGTGTTCCCGCATGGTTACTTGGCAAGAGGACAACTGTATGAAAACACAAAACACTCAATGTCCACTCCCTCGCCAGAAATCCAACAGCTCCATACGGGAGAGCATGTGCGGTGAGAAGATATCCACAGAGGGCTCAAAAATGTGTAGCCGTTTTTTATTTCTTGCGGTGTTTGCGTCAACAGTATTCACAATATTACAGGCCGCCGCCCTTGCAGAAGAAGTTGAGGTGCCGGGACTCCTGTTTGGCACAACAGAGTCACAGAAAAAATCATCGTCATCCATTGACATCCCGCCACTTCTTCCGCCGCTTCCGCTGTCAACTGAAGAAAATAAGGAAGAGCAGGAAATCATCCCGCTTCCCTCGTTAACATCGCAGGAACCGGCCAGCGTTCCAGTAACAACGACAACGACTCCCAAACAGGTGACATTGCCAAAGCCGACGACGAAACAAGCCCCATCATCCCAGTCGCAGGAGATCATCCCGATTCCACAGCTTGATTCGAGCTCGGTATTCGACCTGTCGGACCCGCTACAGCAGCAAACACCTCCGGCGCCACCGAAAAACGCATCAGAAAATACGTCGGCATATAAATCACAACCGGCATCACCAGAATTGCCGTCTGTCGAAACGAAAACAACAGATACACAATCGATGACATTGACGCCGTCTTCGCCAAAAGATACTTCGTTTCCAGATATTGATTCACTTCCCAGCCTTCTGCCTCCTCCTCCGACGGGTAGTTCGGCTTCAGAAAAAAAACATACGGGAACCGCCCCTGTATCCCATAACGCAGAGTTGACCGGCTCTAATACAGCAGTAACTCCTGCCACCCCAACCTTTAATTCCACGGATCAGAACCAAAACCGGCCGGCCCCGATTCCATCAAAAACGGCAACAACGGATCTTGGTATCGACTCACTTCCCCCGCCGCCGACATCAGATAAACGGCAGCCATTCACCGCACCGTCTGCGGAGAACCAAGCCATTGAACCATCAAAAACAGAGACCCCGACATACCGGCCGCCAGAGCATCCATCACCTGCAATCTCTCAACCGGTAAAAACGAACTGGGATATTCAAAAAAACACAGGTGCTGTCATCCGGCGGAATGACCCGAATCTGCAGGATGCCGTTGCCAAACTGGGATCGATAACAGTCAGCCGTCAGGAGCTCTACAACCAGCTTGCAGAAGAATATGGCAAAACCGTTTTAGACCGGATTCTGAACCGAATCCTTCTGCGCCATGAGATTGAAAAACGCGGAATCCCCATTACCGACGCAATGATTGAACAGCGTCTGAACCAGCACAAGCAGACATATAGCGAGAAAGCGCGGCAGGATTCTCCGTCTTTTGAAGAGGCGCTTACAACCTCATACGGCATGACACTTCAAGAATATAAAGACCGCGTCGTATGGGTCGAAATCGCGATCGAATCACTCACATTAAATGAGCTGAAAGTGACAGAGGCGGATCTATTCAACTATTATTATCAGAACCGTCAGCTCTATCTGATTCCGGAGCAGGTTCGCGCTTCCCACATCATGATCCGTCCCTCCATGTTCATGCCGGAAGCCGACCGTAACCGCAGACCCCCGAAACCTGCGGAATGGAACGCGGCCTACGAACTGATCACGAAAGTACACAATGAACTTAGCACAGGCGCGAGTTTCATGGAACTAGCAGCAAAATATTCCCAAGACCCCAACAGCGCCAAACGCGGTGGAGATTTGGGCTTCTTCCCGCGCAACAAGATGCTCAAGCCGATTGAAGATGCGGCGTTCGGCCTTGCCAAAAATCAGGTCTCCGGTATTGTCAAAAGTCCAGTGGGCTATCATGTCATCCTCGTAACAGACAAAAAGACGGAACAACTGCCGCCATTCAATGACATCAAAGACAAAATTGAAAAAGATTATAAAGCCTATGTTGCCAGATCCAGCGCAACGTCGCTCTTGCAGATCCTCCGAAAACGCGCAGAAGAAAGCGGCGAACTAAAAATCATGGATCCGGCCCTACTCGGAAACTAGCGAAGCGACCACACTCATTTATACGAACACACGATATAAAGGAAGTCACATGCCACAATCGGTAAGAAGCGTCTGCATTGGAAACATTACCCTTGGAGGAAGCACGCCGTTTGTTTTGATCGGCGGTCCCTGCGCGTTGGAAAATGAAGCCCACGCCCGCATGATGGCCGAAAAAATCAGCGAGATCACCACTTCGCTCGGAATCCCCTATATCTTCAAGGCATCGTATGACAAAGCCAACCGCAGCAGTCTCGGCGGCTACCGC
>QKHZ01000229.1 GCA_003249795.1 bacterium
AAGCGAAATATAGACAAAACGCAACCTGCTTTATCCGAATAAACAAACAGAAAAGGCGGGGCAGGCATTCTTGAATATGAAAAATATTACGCTAACTGAACCGTCCTTAAAAAATTGATAAAAAATTACACTTATTATAAAACTTATGTGGTTTTTTGCCATGTAAAAGAAAGATACAATCACATACATCAACGAGTCTTATGAAAAACTGACATTCGAGGATGCAAAAATTAGCGAATCTTACTGCATCCGAAAGATCAAGATCAAAACAAAGATCAAAAAACAAGGCAAATTTAATCCAAATCGGAAAAACCGGTTCACCAAACGATGTAAATAATCAGAAATGAATCAGAGAGGATTCTTCGATGGAAAAAACACAGCGGTTCGCACAGGACAGAGAGTTTTCGAAACGTCAGATCGCAGAGAATGTCTGGCACATTTCGGGCTCAAAAGGATGCGACAGCTATGTGGTGATCGGGACGGCGCGAGCTGCGGTAATCGACACGGGAGAAAACCGGAGAAATTTGCGCGTGTATGTTGAGTCCATCACAAATTTGCCATTACTGGTGCTGAATACACACGGACACTTCGATCACACCGGCGCAAACGGAAAATTCAAAGATTGCCCAATTTATATGGCTCCGTTTGCCTGCCGCCATTGCAAGGACCCGCACAATTATCTGAACCCCGAAGATTATGATTTGGACTACACGCCAACTCCGATCACAGAAGGACAATCGATCGATTTGGGTGACATATTGCTGGAAGCATTTGAAGTTCCTTGCCACAGTCCGGGAAGTCTCGCATTTCTGGAGAGAAAGTCCCGCATGATCTTTACCGGAGATGAAGTGGAGACAGGGCAGGTGCTCATTTACGGGGATATGCGGAAGCTTTGCAGCGTAGAACGGTATTTCGGTAACATGCAGAAGCTGAAACAACTCCAAAATGAATATGACTATGTGTGCCCCGCGCACAACGGAAGTCCGGCATATAAAACGATTATCGACGATTACATCGTATGCTGTGAAAAAATCCTATCTGGCGAAGAAGGCGGAAAAAAGCTTTCCAGTCCAAGTTGGCTTAGTCCGCAAGACCCCAGAACAGATGAGGATAAGGCAAAAATTCTGAATAACCCGCTGAACCGACGGATGGAATATCGGGGCGCTTCGCTGGTTTACAGCCTCAATCACAGATTCGTTTCACAGGAAAATCCACTGGATGAATAAGAGCCCTGGCGCAGTTGCGCTGGAAATATAACAAAAGAAAGAGGAAAAAATGATGAAGAAACTTTTATCAGTATTGCTCGTCTTAGTAATGGTTTTGAGCTTTGCAGCTTGCACCAGCACGAAGGACGTTGCCGCAACGGATACGTCCGAATCCGCCGCGGGATCAAGCGATACAACCGCAGCCCAGGAAACGGCGGCAAAGACCGTTGTGAACATCGGTCTCAACGGAACTGTTACAGACGTGTCTCCGTTTGCTCCGACGGATACAAACGAATATCCGATCGAGTTCACCATGTATGAGCGCCTGTTCACGACCCCCAGCATCAGCAGCCAGGAAACCGTTTCGGTCATCGGCAAATCTTGGGAATGGGTCGACGAATACACCGCGGAAATCACCATTTTCGATTATGTACACGATGTAGACGGTAACCCGATCACCGCGCAGGACGTTGTTTTCTCTTATGAAACCTGCAAAGCCGCCGCGACGCAGACCGATACCGCAAACATCGACACCATCACAGCGACCGGCGATTATACACTGCAAATCAAACTGCTGGATGCCAACGCGCAGGGCACGATGGTTAAACTGTTGACACACATCAACATCGTTAACCAGGCGGCATACGAAGCAAACTCGGAAACCACACCCGGCACGTCCGGCTACAAACTGACTTCCTATACCAACGGCTCGGAATTTGTGTTTGAGAAAACCAACGATTACTGGCAGACGCCGGAACTCACCGCTTACTCTTCGGAAGCGAATGTTGATAAGATCGTCTTCCAGTGCATCCCCGAAAAAACCCAGATGACGATGGCCCTCGAAAACGACGAAATCCAGATGGCAATCAAAGCGGACGGCTTGGAAGCCGCGCGGTTTGACGAAGGCGGAGAAGACGCCGAAGGTTTCCTGGTTGATACACATACCGGAAGCTTCTCGCTCGATCTGATCTTCAACTGCACCGATTCCTCTCTCTGCAGCGATGTTAACCTCCGCAAAGCGATTCTGTACGCCATCGACCGCGACCAGGTTGTGAAGATCGTTCTGAACAACGCAGGCGTCGCCGCCAGCGATATGGTTTCCGATCAGTTGGCAGGATTCAACCAGGATTGGCTGACGGCCGACTATTTCAAACATGACGCAACGAAAGCAGCCGAATATCTGGCGCAGAGCAACTATAACGGCGAAGTCCTGAAGTTTGAAGCGCAGGCCGGTTATGAATCGGAACTCGAACTGATGCAGGGACAGCTTGCCGCGGTTGGCATCAACGTTGAAATCAAGACATTTGAAAACGCGCTCTGGCAGGGTCAGAAAGTGGCCGGAACCGGTGAGAGCGACTGGGATATCGAACTTGACGGCATCGGCGGTTCTCTCGTAACCACCGCTTGGAAAGTTAAATTCAACCCGGCGAACTTCTCTACGAATCTGCCGCAGTGCGGCACGACCGATCCTGAAATCGTGAGCCTGCTGACGAAGGCCGCGGAAACACAGGATGCGGCAGACCTGAATGCATTCCATGACTATCTAGCAGACCAAGCCTATGCAATCGGTCTGTATGTACCGGCAGACAAGTGCATTACGGTAGACACCATTACCGACATTTGCTACAACAACATGGGCTTTGTCGTACCTGGTGCGAGCAACTATGATGCGTATTCCATCACGGAATAACGACGAAGGCTGATTAGAAGCAAAGGTGCCAATGTAAGCAACAACGCAACCTTGCATTGGCACCTTTCGACTATCCTGTCAAACCGAGGTTATTATATGGTTCGATATACTATCAAAAGACTATTTCTCATGCTCCCCGTCGTGATCGGCGTGACCATACTGATCTTCTTGTTGCTCAGTTTGGTTCCTGGCGATCCGGCGAAGATCGTACTGGGAAACGAAGCAACCGTCGAGATGGTGGAAGCAAAACGCGAAGCAATGGGCTTAAATGAGCCTTTGATTGTGCGCATGCTGATTTATATGAAGAACATTTTTTTCCATCTCGATTTTGGAACTTCCTATTTTAATACAACGCCGATCATCAAGGAAATTGCCTCGCGCTTGCCGCGGACAATGACCATTGCAGGGTTCGGTATTCTGATGACAACCGTTCTTGGCATACCGCTCGGCATTTTTGCAGCTGTCAACCAAAACGGTCCAGCCGACCGCGCCTGCATGGTTATCTCCATGGTTGGCGTCGCGTTGCCTGAATTCAGCATCGCAATGCTGCTCGTCACGCTCTTTTCTTCGCATTTGGGGTGGCTGCCTTCGCATGGTGTAAAAACATGGACTTGTTTTATCATGCCGGTTATCGCGGTTGGACTCAACAGCATGGCGGGACTTGCGCGTAACACCCGAAATTGTACACTCGAAGCAATTCGCTCCGATTACGTTACGACCGCCCGTTCAAAGGGCGTGAAGGAGTGGAAAGTGATCATGCATCACGTTTTACCCAACTCTTTGATTCCCGTGGTCACGAGCCTTGGCACATCCTTTGCAAACATGATGGGCGGCGCAATCGTCATTGAAAACGTCTTTTCCATCCCCGGCATGGGCCAATATATCGTGACTGCAATTAACAGCCGCGACTATAACGTCATTCAGGGAAGCGTAATTGTGTTGGCCGTCATATTCAGCTTGATTATGCTGCTGATTGACCTTGGATACGCTTACATCGATCCCAGAATTAAAGCACAGTATGTGGGAACCGGAAGGAGGAAGCGGGTACAATGAGCAGTACGGAAACTTCCTGCAAGATCAGAAAAAAAGAAAGTCAGATGAAGGCGATTTTAAAACGCCTGAGCAGAAACAAACTCTCCGTTATCGGAGGAATCATCCTGTTGATCATCATATTCTGCGCAATTTTTGCTCCGTTGATCGCGCCGTATAAGTATGATGTCATGGATCCGGAACACATTCTGGAAGGTCCGACGGCAAAGCACATTTGCGGTACGGATAACCTCGGCAGAGACATATTCAGCCGCTTGTTATACGGCGCGCGATACTCTCTTGCGCTTGGGTTTATATCGGTTATCGTTTCGCAGTTTTTCGGTATTATCTTAGGTTCGGTCGTCGGTTATTACGGCGGCACGCTCGAAGACGTGGTAATGCGTATTCTCGACGTGATTCAATCGATTCCCGGAACGCTATTAACGATTACCGTTGCAACCGTGTTTGGCGCCGGTTTTACCAATACGATACTGGCGTTGGCGATCAGTCATATACCCGGCAGCGCCCGAAATACCAGAGCGTTGGTTCTCTCGGTGCGCAAAAACGAGTATCTGGAGGCTGCCGATGCGTGCAATTGCAGCGACGCCAGAAAAATTGCAACCCATATTTTGCCGAATATTGTCTCCTACATGATCGTAGGATTCATCACGGCAACGGCATATACCATTCTGCAGGCAGCGAGCTTGAGCTACATCGGCCTTGGCGTTCAGCCGCCAACGCCGGAATGGGGCGCTCTGTTGACCAGCGCGAGGGATTATATGCGCGACTATACCTATATGCTCGTATTCCCGTGCGTCTTTATTGCAATGACCGTTCTGTCTCTCAATCTTCTGGGCGATGGTCTGCGCGACGCGCTCGACCCGAAGATGAAGCGATAGAAAGGAGGCAACGTTTTTATGGAACAGAAATCAAAATTCT
>QKHZ01000115.1 GCA_003249795.1 bacterium
CGCATTGGAATAACCGTCTTCATCCCAGTCCTGATCCCAGCTTTCCGGATCGTACTCTTCCGGTGTAGCTGCATCCGGATCATACCCCGGATAGGTCGGGTCATTGATATTGGCAATACCGTCACCGTTGTCATCGCCGTCATCTGTTTGTGACGAAACAGTGATCGTTCCGGCTGGACTATAACAAGCCAAGCTGTTACCGACAGAAACCCATGCACTGGCAGTGGCGTTCCACATCTTCGTGGGACTCGTTATCGTCCCGCCCTTCCAGTAGTATGTTCCTTCGCCAACCAGTTCAGAGCCGTCGTAATAACAATACTCGGCATTTGTCGATACCCAGATATCCTCAGCCATCGCGCAGACGGAGAGGAGCGACGTCATCACAAAAGCCAGTAGTGAAAAAGAGCGTTTAAACGGCATCAGAATAATTTCCTCTGGTTTTTCGACAGCAGAATCAGACGCCACACCACAAGCCCCATGCCCAGACACAAACACACTGCACTGATTGCGGTATAGAACTCGATGTTTTCAAGGCTGCTCAGCATCGCCGTCTCATCCATTGGGGTTACCTTTCAGTAAAGAAAAAAAGCCCCGTCTTCCGTACCCATAAGAAGACGGGGCCACATTCACGCGTGTCCGTTAAACGCACCGGACAGCTTCTTCAGCCCCATCCGGACAAGCGACACGACAACCACGATCCCGGCAATTGCACCGAGAACAGTGCCGACGACGGTCATGCCAGCGGTGGCATAGTCCGAGAAGTCAATCGGCATGTCGGGCAGCGTCACTGCAGCACTCGCGTGATTACAGAAACAGGCAACAGCACCAAGGGTGACAACCTTCTTCCACATCTTCTTGAGCATTTTTTTCTCCTTTTCTTTCCGAGGAATGCTCTTCTACAAAAAGGGGGACCGGGATAACCATTTATCCCTTACCATCCCCCGACAACGCGTCTGCCACCCAATGCAGGCCCTTGCTCCAATACCAAACGCTCATGTGAATGACTGCCCCCAGACAGATGCCGTAAAACATGTGCTCAACAATGAAGGCATGGACATTCACAGACATTCCCCCTATGCGCTTGCTTTGACTTTTTCCGTGGTGATCGCCGCTGTCGTCAGAAACACCGGCGTCGGAATCTTCAGCCAAGCCACACAATCCTTCTTCACATTCCAGTACGGTTCACAGACCGACCAGCAAACACCCTTGGCTTCAACCGGCGAATTGATCGAAACCACCGGCATGTGGCCGGACTCCGCAATCACCGAGATATTCCCGAGAACCTCGGTACCCGTCGTATACCCACGGATTCCCTTTTTGATGTTCGATTGCTTGAGCACCCACGCCGGAGGCACGTCATCAAGAACGCAATGCATCCGGACTTGCCCGTTTGTCATCCGCAGGGCACCTTGGTAATACCCCTTCAGATGAAACGCAGGCGCAACCGCTTTGGCGGTCGTCGGCTTGATCTCGCCTTCAAGAACATAGAGCGGGACGATATCACGCGAGTTGATCACGCGGTTGTCGCGCTCACTCCAAGCCGGTTTTGAAATAGGCCAGCACACAGCCGTCGCAGCGACCTTTTCACCGACACCGACAGACGGCAGCTGTTCCGGTTCGCAGAGAATGGCTAAGTTTCCAAGCTGCGGAACACCATCAGCAGGAACGCCGTATTTTTTCTTGCATTTGACCGGAGACAGGACAGCAGCCGGAGGGGTGGCAATCGGCTTGATATAGGCGAAGAACTTTCCCTCTTGCGATTTGCTTTCTTCGTAACCTTCAAACGTTCCCATGACATTGAGCATCAACATGACAAATTCCTTTCTGCCTTTTGGCAATCGGCCTTTTGGCCTTCTGAATCCGACACCATGCCGGTAATTTGTAAAAGTGGCGCGTTCTGCTT
>QKHZ01000244.1 GCA_003249795.1 bacterium
GCTGTGGGTCAGAAGAATCAGCTCCAGCGTGTTCTTGCCAAGCGCCTGCAGGATCTTTTCGGCATCCCCACCGGGATCGATCACGACCCGGCCAGTCGACTCTTTGGCACCGACCAGAAAGCAATTTGCCTGAAACATCCCCGCCGGAATACATTGCAGATCCAAAGACATCATTTTCTTTTCTTTCTTTCCATCACTTATGCGAACCGCTTTTGCGTGATCGATATGCTTGTTTAACCTGTCCAGACAAATCAGTTCTTCCGTCATCCAAATTTACAGAGATGACTTTTGAACTTTCATTAACGCAGAGTGCAAGGTATGCAACAGCTCAGGCACGTCAAAGGGCTTGCTGACAAATGCATTGGCCTGCCCGAAATGCAGCGCCGCCTCAACCGCCGGAGGTTTGCGGCACGCACTCATCAGGATAATCGGGATATCCGGATACTGCGTCGACAACTGTGCACACAATGCCGTCCCGGAAATCTGCGGCAGAACCACGTCCAGCATCAGAACGCCAACGGAATCAGATGATTTTTCCAGATACTCTTCAAGCTGCTCCGGCGTTTCAAACCCTTCAGGCACATATCCATTAATCGACAAGATCGCACCTAACGCCTCGCGGACAGCCGGATCGTCATCCAAAAAAACAATTGTCTGGTTCTGCCCGCGCAAGCGTGAATACTTCGGATCGGAAAACTCCATCCGTGACTTCACCGCCGGAAGCCATACCCGCGCAGTCGTTCCCTTACCGGTTTCAGACTGAAGTTCAATCCTTCCACCGCAGGACTGGGCAATCGTGCGCACCATCGTTAGCCCCAGGCCGGTACCGTCCTGCTTGGTGGTATAAAAGGGCTGGAAAACGGTTTTCAGTTGATCATCAGGAATACCGCCGCCCGTATCTGCCACCGTCAAAAGAGCCCAATCACTTCCGCCTTGGCTGACCTTCTGTAACTCGACCTCAACCTCCCCTGACTCCATCGCCTGCGCGGCATTGATACAAAGGTTGAATGCAATTTGGTGAAACTCTGTCGGACTGATCTCGGCGGTGAGCTGTCCTTCACCTGTGACAATATTAAACTGGATACGGGGGGCAAACGATACGGACAAAAGCTTGATCGATTCTTTCAGCAGAGGAACAAGCAGAAGCGGTTCGCGCTGGTCACGATTGCTGTGCGCAATATCCAAAAGCTGCCACGCAAGAGCCGCCGCACGCCGTCCGGATGTGATGATACTCTCAAGCCGCCGGGCATCGGTATCATCACAGGTCGCCTGCAGGATATGGGCTTGCCCCAGCATGACGGTCAGCGCGTTGTTAAAATCATGTGCCAAACCGCTAGCCAACACACCAATTGATTCCATCCGTTGGGCAGCTTGCAGACGCTTGTCGAGGTCGGTGTGTCGAGGGGGATCTTCGTCGAATACCATGAGCGTTCCCGGAAATCCTTTATCCAAGCCGGAATCAAAAGGCTACAACATGCTCCATCCGGTTATTCTCATCCATGAGAAGAGCATCGATCCAATCTAACGGATCGGACCGGCTTTGTCAAACATCCTAACAATCGATAATCGATATTATATGCGAGAATTGAAAACTTAGAAATGAACCGGCACTTTAGCGGATTATGGTATTTTCAGCGATCAGACGTTATCCGGCTCCGCATCTACTTCAGCGATTGCCTCCTCTGCAGGGCAAGAAACGGACAAGGCGGGTGTGTCGCGGGGGATTTGATCAAGCAGATCAAACAGCGCCTGACGCAACTCGTCAAGTCCCTGTCCGGTAACGGCACTGATTCCGATGACAGGAATCTGCAGCTCGTCACGCAGCCACTCCAGCGAATCGTCGGAACCGGTCAGATCCAGCTTATTGCCGACCAGCAGCTGCGGCCGACCAGCGAGCGTCTCGGAAAAATTTTCAAGCTCACGATTGATGGCGTGGATATTATCAATCGGGTACGTCCCGTCAATCGGACAGAGATTGACCAGATGCAGCAGAATCCGGCAACGTTCGACATGGCGCAAAAACTCAACGCCCATCCCCGCGCCGTCACTTGCGCCTTCAATCAGCCCCGGAATATCGGCCATGACAAGTTCATGCCCATAGCCGCTGCTGACAATCCCGAGCTGTGGCTGCATTGTCGTAAACGGATAGTCGGCAATCTTCGGACGCGCCGCCGACAAACGGCTCAGGAGAGTACTTTTTCCGGCATTGGGAAAGCCGACAAGGCCGATATCAGCGATCAGCTTCAGCTCAAGCCGCAGCGTCTTTTCTTCGCCGTCAGTCCCATAGGTAAACTCGGTCGGGCGCTGGTTCTCGGCAGAGGCGTAGGACTTGTTACCCCGCCCGCCTTCTCCGCCTTGTGCAACAACAAAGGTCTGACCGTTCTCGGTCAGATCGGCAATCTGCGTGTCATCCTCCCACACGACCGTTCCGACCGGAACTTCGACAAAGACATCGTCTGCGGTTTTTCCTTTGTATTGTTTACCGCCGCCGGGTTCGCCACTACGGGCGATATACTCACCGGTCCGCGCAAGCGGCAACAAGGTATCACAGTTTTCCGACGCAATCAGAATAACACTGCCACCGCCACCGCCGCCTCCACCGTCAGGCCCGCCCCACGGCATGTTCCTCTCACGCCGGAAAGACACCGCACCGTCACCGCCGCGTCCGGAACGAACCTGAATCGTGGTTTCATCTACAAATTTCATTTCTCACACCTATCGCGGAAAATTCAGCAAATCGCCAGAGCAGTAAACCTCTAACGACTCTTATGCATTTTTTAAAATCACTCGATGCCTTCGCCCCGCAAGCCGCTGCCTTTTTTGCCTTGCGGAGGCGTTTCCTCACCGCCAAGGCCAACGGCCTGTTCAGGCTTGGTCGGCACATGCCGCTTCAGCGCTTCGACGACATTCGGCGGCACAAAGCTGGAGACATCGCCGCCGAGAGCAATCGCTTCCTTGATCAGCGTCGAGCGAACGAACGAGTTTTCCGCGCCTGCCATCACAAACACCGTCTCAACGGCACCGATGCGACGGTTGGCGATCGCCAGCTGGAACTCATATTCAAAATCGGCAAACGTCCGGATGCCGCGCAGAAGTATGTTCGTGCCGCACTCTTTGACAAAGTTCACCGTCATGCCGCTGAAGACCTGAACGCTGACATTCGGCAGATCCTTGACCAGATCCTCAATCAGCTGCATGCGCTCTTCACTCGACAGCAGTGCGTTTTTCTTGCCGGTATTCAGGCTCACGCCGACAATCAGCCGGTCAAACAACTTCGACCCGCGCCGGATCACATCAAGGTGCCCGTAGGTAATCGGGTCAAATGTGCCGGGAAATACAGCGATTTTTGTCTCACTCATGATAAATCAGGCTTTCTTTTCTTTCTGCTTTTATGAAAACGCTCCGGAGAAAACACCACCATCCACCGCAGGCGCATTCCATACGGTAGCCGTTTTTGTCAATTCATTCAAGGAAAATCATTCGCCCCCGACCGGAGCCGACCGAAGGAAATACCTATCCCGATCCGGCAGAAAGAACCACATCAAATCCGCCCTAATGGTCGTGATCATGATGATGGTGATCCTGCTTTGACGGATCAGCAAACGCGGACATGCTTTTCACCAGTCCCTGCAGCTGTTCCTCCGTATGCGTCGCCATCACAGACAACCGCAGGCGACAGGTGCCTGCCTTCACTGTCGGCGGACGGATCGCAGGCGCAAGGAATCCTTCATCAAACAGCTTCTTGGAACATGCAACCGCTTTCTCGGCATCGCCCAAAATCACCGGAATAATCGGCGTGATCCCAAACGGAAGTTCAAAACCGGCATTACGCAGGTCTGTACGCAGCCGCCCGCTTTTCTGGCGCAAATCCTGAATCCGCTCCGGTTCTATCAACAACACCTCAAGCGCAGCCTTTGCCGCACACGCCGCCACCGCAGGCATTGCCGTCGTATAGATCAGTGACCGCGCCCGGTTGCGGATCAGGTCGCACACAACCTTTGACCCTACAGCAAAACCGCCCACACCGCCAAGGGCTTTTGATAACGTCCCGATCCGGACACTTACCCGATGTTTTACGTCCTCAAGCTCACACAGACCTGCGCCAGTTTCGCCAAGGACACCGGTACCATGCGCTTCATCCACCATCAGCATCGCGCCGTACTTCTCACACAGCCCGCACAGCGGTTCCAACAGCGCCAGATCACCGTCCATACTGAACACGGAATCGGTCACCACCAGCGTCCGACCCTTACACGGGCGCTGCAGCAGGCTTTCCAATTTCGACAAATGATTGTGCGGATAGACGCGCACCTCCGCACCCGAAAGCCGCGCGCCGTCAATCAGGCTCGCGTGATTGAGCTTGTCCAGAATCACCCTGTCGCCGTCACCGGCAAGAGTCCCGATCACGCCGACATTGGCCTGAAATCCGGTCGGAAATAAAACAACGTCCTCAGCATGTTCAAATTCCGCAAGCAACCGACACAACTTCTCATGCGCTTCTGTATATCCGCTGACCAGCGCCGACGCCCCGCTTCCGACCCCCCACTTGTCCAACCCCTCGCGTACGGCATTGACAACAACCGGATGATTGGCAAGTCCCAGATAATTGTTACTTGAAAAATTTACAAGTGTGCGTCCGTCCAGCTGGATCGTCGCGTCTGCTGCAGACTGCACCTGACGAAACTGCCGGCGCAAGCCCTGCTTGTCCAACGCGCTTAATGCTTCAACCATCCATTCTTCGTTCATGCCGTTTCCTGCCGGGTTTCAGCCGATTTCTGCCGGTTGTCTTTTACGCCGGCAATGC
>QKHZ01000094.1 GCA_003249795.1 bacterium
ACGGTTTTTTCTTACCACAACGGACGCAACAACTATCTGTTCTGCGACGGCAGCTTCCGGTGTCTGGCACCCATAGAAACCGTCGGGCCAAACGGATCTGTCGGTGAATACTCATACAGTAAATGCCTTGGCTATTGGACTAAAACACCAACCGATTGATCCATAAACGTATTAACCTTTTGAACTATTTCATCCGGGAATATTTCATCCTGCTATGAGGAGAGACCATATGCACCATTGCCATCAAAAACAGCGTTGCCGTTCATTCCGAATTGCGTTTTCTTTCATGATCGCCAGCTGTATCGCTTTCTTTTTATTACGTACTGCACAGGCGGATGAAAAAGCTGAAAGTAAACTCGAAGCCTCTTCTGTTTCTGAAAATCAGCCTGTGTTTATCGCAGAAGAAAACGCGGTTCAGTTCGGAACGCAGCGGATCTCTGTCAGTCCGAAAGGTTTTGTTTTTTCTCTGGCCTCAGGGCAATGCCACGGTACCGTTTTTCTGTGGGACAAAAAAGACGGTCACCTGTCCTGGAGTGACCACCTCAAAGATCCGGAACGGATTCTGAATCCGGAAAACAATGAAGTCTATTTTCGCGCGCGTTATCCACTCACATCAAAAGAAAAACCGCTGATGATCGAATGGGGCCTGCGTCTGCATGGGCAGATGGCGGTCATCTTTTTCCGTAGCAACGGAGAAAACGCAAACGAGTGGCTTCGGATGATGCGCTTGTCGATCAGCATTAACCGAACGCTCCTGATCGGTAAAACCCTGACTGCCGACGGACAGGCGAATCCGAAAAAAATGGTGCCTTTGACCAGTGAGAACCAAACGGAAACGCTAATAATCTATTCCGGAAAACCGCTGTCGTTCGACCTTCCGATTGGTGAGAATACTCATCTTGTATTCAACTCCACGAAACCGATCGGCCTCTCCCTGATTGACCGGCAGAACAGTCCTAATGGAACGAAAGCCGAGTTGAACTTCGGGATCGATACAAACAAGCCGGTTGATTTTTCACTACCGATCCGTCTGGTTAACACCGATGATCAAATGAATGGGAAAGACTTTGCGCGACGCGGCAGCGTTTATGAAAACATCGACTTCCGCCCGGGTGGGTTGATCCTGCCGGAGTTTGACCACAGCCGCAACCTCGTGCAAAACCCCGGCTTTGAACTGGGCTTCCGGTCATGGACATTGTTGCCGCGCGGAAACGTGACCAGTTCTGCCGTCGGCGATTATTACCAGATCGAAGACGGATTTGCCTATGAAGGTTCTCGTTGCCTGAAAATCATTACTGAACCCGGACAGTCACCGTGCCCGCTGACCTTTTTCACTATCCCGACCCAACCCGGTAAAAATTATACCTTCAGCTTTTACGCAAAAACCAACCAACCCGGTGCGCGTCTTTCTGCAGTTGGTCACACCGCTGACTGGCCTGTCTTCGCATTTTACAGCGGACATAATTTAACGAACGAATGGCAACGCTATACCAAAACATTTACCGCCCCTAACGGAGCACTCTGCATCGGGATGTACTCAGAGGGAAAAAGCCCGCAAGGAACATTGATGTATGTCGATGCGGTTCAACTTGAGAAAGCGGAAAAACCCACCGAGTTCACCTGCACTCCTGTCATGGCTGCACTCACCAGCCCGCGCAACAGCAAAACATTTCAACCAACCGAAGACCCGCAACTGGCCGTTGTCCTCAGCGGTAAACCAAACCTGTCCGGCACCATTACGATCAACATAAGCAACCTCAACAGCCAATTAGAAAAAACAGAAACATTTCCTTTCTCCCTCGGAGCTTCAGGAAAAAGTCGAATCGAACTAGCGTGGTCAAAAGAATTGCCTGCCGGAATTCATGCAGTCGAAACAGTGATTGAAGCAAATCTTGAGGGAACACTTTTTACACAGCGCGATTTTGACCGCGTCACGATCATGCCATTTCTGACCAACGACTTCCGCCATAAAAACATGTTCTGTCTCGGCGCATTCGGCGCGCACCGCGGAAGCTGGAACCGTTGGGCGGAGTTTTTGCAACGCATCGGTATCGGTGCGATGCTTTTTTTCAAAGTTGAAAACGAAGGAATCAACCGCGAACTGGCTGCCCGCAATATTTATTGCTTTTCACAAATTCTCAACGGTTTGAATAAAATGAAGGGACTGTTACCTGATCCGAATGCTACTGTAGATCTTAAACACGGTTTCAATACACTTACCTCAGAACAATTAAGCACACTTGAAGAAATGGCTTACCAGAATGCAAAAGCAAACCCACAGGTTCGGCACTGGAAAACATTCAATGAACCGGATTTGTCGCCGCTGCTTAACGGTGCTGATAGTGCTCAAAACATGAAAAAATTTATCGCGCTGATCCGTGCCTTTGCCAAAGGGATTAAACGTGCGGATCCAACGATACAGGTAATGACACCGGATGCGGCGAATATGTATCCGACTGGAGGAATCAAATTTATTGATGAATTTCTGGCCGCAGGCGGGGGTGAATTCTGCGATATCGCCGCGATACACCCATACCGACCGCGACCTGAAGATCCTGATCTGGATACCCATGTACAGCAGTTGTTACAAGTACTGGACAAACACCACTTCAAAGGTGAAGTCTGGTTCACTGAAGGCATCTACCATAACCTTTACCAGATCCCGTCATTATCGCTGAATGTCTATCAGGGTTGCAGCTCCGACCACTTCCGCTGCCGTTCGTTTTCCTATGACCTGCCGTGGTCGGAAAAGATCGCCACCGCCTTTACGATGCGCTCGTGGCTCGTCGGGCTCAAATACGCAACCCGTGTGAAAAATTATGTCGATTGGAGTTCGCCGTCTTTTCGGGTTCTCGACTATGACTTCACCCCGACCGCACTCGTTTATGCAAGTAACACCCTTACCTCACTCCTGGGTAATGCCACCTACCAGCGTGATATCGAATTCGGCCAAGGCATCCGCGCCTATGCATTCACTGACGAATCAAACCGCTCTGTCATCGCTCTCTGGACATATCTGCCTGAGCTAGACCGAAATAAAGGTAAGCGCCCGATTCTACATGTAACCACTCTTCCGCAACAAGCCGAAATGTTTTACATGGACGGAAGTATTGCGGAAATGAAAACAGATCTTGAACTGGGACCGCTTCCGCTCTTTATTCGCGCAGGTGCCGGAACCCTTGATGAATTGTGCGCAACACTTGAAAACGGAACATTTCCTGACGGCAGTATCAAGCAGCTTTATACCGGAATGCGTCTGGCTTCTTCGACAGAAATCGAAGTTGTGATCCGCAATCTTTTAAGTCGTCCGCAGTCAGGCACGGTTGCGCTTGAGATTAACGGCACAGTGCAACCTGACCAGCAACTGACTCTCGGTGATCATGAAGAAAAGAAATTTATGATTCCGGTTCAGATGGTTCCGCAAAATTTGGTCCAGCAAAATATTCAGCTCGCGTTTCAAGCCACAGGTAAGACTGAACCAATTGTTCAAAACAACTGTTTTGACACGTTTATGATTCACTCAACACCAACGCCACTGATGCCGGCAGCGAATCTTTCACACTGGCCGCACGCTTACAGCATGAAACTTCCGGCCAACTTTAAAGAGTTCCGCCCAAGGTCTGCAAAACAGTCGAATCAGTATCTGCAAAATCCGGAATGGAAAGGTGACGCTGATTTAGGCGCAATGTTATACACCGCCTGGGACGAGAATAACCTGTACCTCGCTGTCGATGTCACGGACGATACTCATAACCCTGAAGACAAAGCCGGTGCTGGTTGGAGCGGTGACGGGCTGCAGATTTACTTTGACTGTTGGGGTGACGCGCGAATGCGGCTTACGGGTGGCGTCAGCAGCGGCTACGGCAATGACGACCAGTCTTTTCAAGTCTGGGCAGGTAGTGACAACACACTGCATGTACTGCGCGACGTTGCGCCTGAGCAGCAGGTTGCATTCCTGAAAACCGGTGAGTTTAAAGAACCGCACGGAACTTTTATCCGGACTGACAGCGGCCACTCAATTTATCAGCTCGTATTCCCGATCCGTGAAATCGAACCGTTGGTTATTAAAAACGGCGCCGTATTTGGCTTGGCAGTGTTGGTTAATGACCGCGATGATGAAGGTTTCCGTAAACGTGCGTTGACAATGACCCCGAAAGACACTGAACCGTATGCACGTCCCGAACTGTATCCGGGCGCCGTTCTTGTAAAGCAATCCAAGTGAGAACAGCCATGGCAACAACCGGTGTTTCCATAGGAAAAGAAACGTTTAGAAATCCAATTGAGCCGTATCTTGAAATGCTGGACTTTCGGCAAAATGATTTGGCCGAAGCACGTGAGGCCTTTTATGCAGGTGATCATAATATCGCACTGGTTATCGCAGAACGATTGATCCGCAGCCGCCTTAAAATGTTGGCGATGAAAAAACCGGTCGATATCGGAAAGGAAAAACCGGATGCCGATAATTTATGCAAAGGATTCGTTCGCGTACAGAATATGAACTATCCGCCGCAACCGTTGTCCGATCCGATTGACTGGAACTATTGGGCAAATGAAGACGGCACCTGGAATGAACACTTCGGAAACATGTATCCGTTCGACTGCCTGCACCGGACCTACTCCGCAACGGGTGAGAAAAAATACGCTGACGCATGGTGCAGGATTGTGAACGACTTTTTAACCGGTGCGCCATATCTCAATCCAGCCGCAGACTACTTGCCAGCGCGTCCGATGTACCTGATGGGCAAACTCACCTGCAACAATGGTGAAGGCCGGCACTGGATGTCACTCTCGGTTGCAGGACGCATAATGCATTGGCTTGAGGGATGCGGACGACTGGCCGATTCTGACGCGCTGACGTCTAAATTGTTGTGGCGGATATTAAAATCCATCTATACAGATCATTATTGTATTTTGGTCAATAACTCGCGCAAAAATACGCCGAATCAGTACTCAGAAACCAGCCTCGCGTTGACGATTCTCGGTATGGCGGTGCCATGGTTTTATCAGGCCTCTGCCGCCTTTACAATCGGATATCAACGGTTTCGTGATGCGATCGAAAGTAACACCTTCACCGACGGCACCGATATTGAACAGTCACCGAACTATAACTTCGGCGCATTAAAGAAAACAGAGGAGTTTCTTGAAATTATTCAGGAATCCTCCGACGGAGAAAAAATATTTTTTAAAATCGCCGCGCGTAACCGTCTGAACTATTTATTGCAGTTGTGTACACCTGACCTGCATCTTCCGGATTTAGCCAAAAGTCACGCAAGCGAATGCAAACGTGATTCGTTTTTGCCCTATGGAAAAATGTTCGATCTGCCGCAAGCGGTCTGGATGGCAACTGGAGGCAAAGAGGGCACGCCACCATCGCATACCTCGGCAGTCATGCCTTACGGTGGATACTCTGTTTTACGCAGCGGCTTTACCGGCTGCCCCGACATCCTGTTTTTCAAATCCTCTCGCATCGGCGCAGGACATATGCATGAAGACGAACTCGGCATCATTCTGCACGGGCGCGGTCGGCGACTGCTTGTTGACAGCGGTAACTATACCTATGCAGCCAGTTCAAAAACCGATATTGAAATGAACGCCTACAGCCACGCCACCCGTAGCCACAACACCGTTCTTGTCGACGGGCTCGGCCAGAAACGGCAGGCACTTCTCAACGTCTTGCGTGAAAGTGATACCCACCATCCGCCGATGACTGCCAAAGATGCAAGTAAACTTCCGTACCGTCACGGCGGCAATGATACGCTGGAATATCTCGAAGGCGTGTACGCCGATGGCTATGGTGAAAACAGAGAGCTTCGCACTTGCCATGTTCGCCAGATTGTGTGGCTGAAACAATACGGGTGGCTCGTGATCGACACGATGATCCCGAATGATAATACTCCGCATACCTATCAGCAACTCTGGCAGCTTGCGCCTGAATTTGCCGAAGTGACAAAACTGCAGCCTGAGAAAAACCGCATTGTCGCAAATGAATCAGGCAATCCGTTTACGATTACGGCATGGCAACCTGAGCCGATGACGGCTGAATTTTTTTGCGGTGATGACAATGTAATGCGCGGATGGTACAGCAGTGATTACGGCATTCGTACGCCCAAGCCCGACGTCTGGCTATCGAATACCGGCACGGGTTGCGTGTGTATGATCGCTCTGTTGCAGGACGGTGCAGAGAGGATTGTTGAAACGATGTCGTTTGAATGTGATGCGAAAAATAATACTGAAGAGATACGTCATCTTCAGTTTGCCGATGGTGCGCGTCTTATATTTTCTCGTTCCAAGTCAATAATTCAACCAAATACAAATACAGACCTTTTTTCACAGGAGAGCCCAGCCCCGTCTGAGTTGATCAATATGATTCCTTCGTTTTCGCTGAAGTTTGAATCCGCGCAAGACACATGGCAGCTTCATGTTCCAACCGTTCTCGACAAACAATTGATTTCATTCACCTGTGCGCAAAACTCAGTAACGCTTTCAACGCTTTATGAACTTGGTTAACCATCGATTTTGTAATGGAATCAACGTTCTGGTTTGGATGGAAGAATTGAAGTGAGGATTGTTTGAAGTTTTTGCGTTAACGCTTCGTTTGAAAAACGAGTCGCGACCATGCGCGCGGCTGTATTACCCATAATCTCACGCTGCCCAGGATTCTGCACGAACCATTCAAATGCTGAAGCAAAAACAGTATTTGTATCGTCCGGCTCAACTTTGTCCTGCACAAACTCCACTGGTGACTGTGGCAGTGTTACCGTGTTATTCTCAAATCCTCGAAGCTCCGCTAGTACTCCGGTGCGTGAACAGACAACAGGAACACCCATGGCCATCATTTCCAAAGCGCCACGGGCGGTACCGGCCGATCCCGGATCAAATAGGAATCCTACATCACCACATGCAATCGTTTCGACAAATTTTACGCCTGCGTCTTTCACCCAGACAATTGCCTGATTCAGACCACGCTCTTGAATCAGCGGCATGATCTTTTCATACTCTTCACCGTCACCGACAAACAAACCCCGCAGTTTCGGACACGCTTGATGCGCACGCATAAATGCGTCGACAAACCGGAAATGCCCTCGCCCCCACTTCATCCGTGCCGGGAACACAATGACGCACTCATCCTCGGCAAATCCCAACTCCTGCCGACGAGCGACGCGCAATTTTTCCCTCTCATCTTTTGAAAAGATTTCTGCATTCACTGCGGCATAAGTCGTGAAAAATCCATGTTGCTCAGCAATCGCTGTCACATCATCCTGTGTTGCAGACGGCGAACGATAGACCGCTTCCGGATGTTTTTCATAAAAGAGGCGACACGTTTGCGACGCATTCGGTGAAATGATTGCTCGTGTGCTTTTGCCGAATAACAGCTTCTTCAATCCCAGCTGCCGCAACCATCCGCCGGCATCCTGTAACCCGTGGTGAAGAAAACGCACAACAGGAATCCGCTTAGCGCTTGTAACGGTACACGCAGCCGTTGCGATCAGGTGATCGGCCGTGCGGTAGCAGAATACAGCATCAATCTGCCACTGTCGCAGCATTTTTCTTAGCTTCAGAATATCGGTGAAAAAAGAAAACGCGCCTGTTGCGCGGGTTGGAAGATGAAGCGAATGTGACTGCCAGATGCCTGCCTGCTCGACTTCACGCTGCAATGTCCCGCCGGGCCAACTGATAAACGCGCAGTCATGCCCCGCTTCTTTCAGCAACATTGCATGCTGCAACGCCACCGTTGCCGGACCTGTGTATTTTTCCGATGCGATGAGAAACAGCAGGCTTGCCATGAAGTCATTGGTCCTATTGTTTGTAGTTCCTGTTGACGATAAAGATTCGACATTTTGATTGTAGAAACTGTTTTATTTCTTCTCTGACAATACCTGACGATACACCGCCTCGACATTACGAACCATCGCCTCTTCCGACCAGTCGCGTGTGACCATCTCATATGATCTCTCAGCGATTTTTTCTTTCAAATCCGCTTCATTTAGTAGCCGCTTGATTTGTTTCACCAAAGCCACGTGGTCTTCCGGCTCAAACAAAAGCCCTGTGTCGTTTTCGCGTACGATGTCCGGCAGCATTCCAACGGTTGTGGTAATGCAGGGCAGATGTGTCGCCATCGCCTCAAGCGTTGCGCGTGAGCTGCCTTCGGAGCCGACACTGCAAAGCACATATGCATTACACGCCCGCAGCCATTCTTCCACATTCGACTGCACGCCGGAAAAGTGCACGCGGTTTGTCACGCCAAGTTCTTCCGCCAGAGTTTTCAATTCCTTCTCGCGCGAGCCGCCGCCAATCAACAGTGCATGCACAGTTTCCGGAAGATGCTTCAACGCATGCAGCAGTGTATGCTGCCCCTTCACCGGCTCAAGCCTGCCGATGTTTCCGATCAGAAACGCGTCCTCAGGAATGTCGAACATTTTCCGCACGCCCAACGCGTCAGGCCCCGGACAAAATCGGTGAGTATTTACACCGTCATTCAGCAGGAAAATATTTTTCATGAGAAATCCCGCGCGAACATAATTCTGCCGGATCTTCTCGCACGTCACAAACAACGCTGCTGTTTTATTGTGGATAAACTGGTTAAAGCAGTGCGCTTTTACCGGCGTGACAATCCCGCGCGTCCGGGTGAGTTTGACGCCGGTTCCGAGTGTGGCCAGAAAACAGCTCCAGTATTCGATTGAATGCCACGCGTGAATAATATCAATATTCTTTTCACGAATCCACTGCCGCAACAGCTTCACATCGTGCCATAACGCCTTCGGCCTGAATCCGCGGCGCAGCTCTAACCCCGGCAAGAATGTCAGCCCCTGCTCATTAGCGCGCTCTTCGATCTTTGACCCTTCGCACGCGGCCACATACACCTGATGCCCTGACTCGTGCAATAGCCGGATCAGATGGCCTGCCATATAGCCGGTGCCGCCGCGTCCTTTGATCGAACAGACATGCAAAATGGAAAGTGGATCAGATGTACTCATGCTCTGCGGATCTCCACCGCCGCCTGATTTTCAGAACGGCGTATTCAGAGTTTCAATTCGACGCGCCCGAATCGAATGACGTGCTTTGCAACTGCACGAGGTTTGCATAGGTCGGGCTTGACTGGAGAAGTTCGGCGTGCGTGCCGACTGCCGTGAACGTGCCGTCTTCGACAACCGCAATCCGGTCGGCATGGCGGATCGTCGATAACCGGTGTGCGATGACAAGAGACGTGCGGTCTTCCATCAGGTGCGTCAGCGCCTCCTGCACCATTTGCTCGTTGCGTGAGTCCAAAGCACTGGTGGCTTCATCCAGAATCAGAATCGGCGCGTCTTTCAGAATCGCACGGGCAATGGCAACACGCTGGCGCTGGCCGCCGGAGAGATTATCCCCGCGTTCGCCCACAACCGTGTCATACCCCTCAGGCAGTTCAATGATCTCGTCATGAATACACGCCGCGCGAGCCGCGCGTTCGATCTTCTCCTGAGAGATATCGTTGCGGCCATACGAAATATTATCCCGCACCGAACAGTTAAACAGAAACGGCGATTGATTCACCATCGCAATTTGTTGACGCAGGCTTTCATATGTAATTTCTTTAAGGTTTGTTCCATCAAACAGAATACGCCCTTCCTGCGGATCATAAAACCGCAAGATCAAATCCGCCAGTGTCGATTTCCCGCCGCCGGAAGGACCGACCAGTGCGACGCACTCGCCTTTTCTGATCTTCAGATTTACATCTTTCAACACCGGTGCATCCGGCTTATATGAGAACGACAGATTTTCAATCGACAGCTCTTTATCAAACGATGTAACGGTCTGGTCACCTTCGATAATCTGTGGCTGCATATCAAAAAGCTGGAATACACGCTCAGCACCAGGAAGCGCTTCCTGCAAATCATTATTCGATTCCGACAGTTCTTTCCCCGGTTGATACATCATCCCGAGCGCGGCCAGAAACCCGATCAGATCACCGATGGTCAGCTCCATTTTTCCCATTGGCCAGCAACTGCCGTGGAAAAAGATTTCACCGGCGACCAGCAGCACCAGCAGCGCACTCAAGGCACTCGTGAACTCGACGACCGGCCTTGTCCGACTTCGCGCACGTTCGCGTTTCATACAGACTTCAAAGTACGTTTTGTTTTCCTGCTGGAACTGTTCATTTTCAAAAGACTCACACGCAAATGCCTTGACCGTTCGGATGCCGCCTAAAAACTGCACCATCGCACTGGTAATATCCGCCCGTTTTTCCTGCGCGCGTTTTGCCGCCCGACGCATTTTGCTGGAAAGTACCGTAATCGCACCGCCTGCAATTGGCGCGGTGATGATCCCGATCAACGCCAGTTTCCAATTCATATAAAACAACGCGCCCAGAAAAAACAGCAGCGTTATCGGGCGTGTCAATGAGATGCACAACAGTTTGATACTCGCACCCAGAAGCGTCAGGTCATTAGTCATACGTGAAAGAAGTTCGCCCGAGCGCTCCTGATGGAAAAAACTCAAGTCCTGTTTCAGAAGATGACGGGCAAGATCATTCTGCACGTCAACGACAATGCGCTGGCTGAGCCAACTCTGCAGATAACGGCGGACATACATCGTAATGCAGCGCGCCGCAAGCAGCACTGTTGCAAGTCCGATCAGCAGGAAAAACGCTTTGCGCGGCTTCAGATCCGGCATGAACATGAACATCCATTCCGGCGTTGACGACTCTTCCAGAATATTGATCAACTGCTTTGTCATCGGTGCAAAAGCCGCCGAAAACGCGCCGTGCAGAATACTCGCCCCTGCAAAAATCCAGAGCCGCTTCGGAAACCGATATGCCAGCTTGAACATCCGCCGGAGTGTGCGCAGACTTCCTACCATTTCGTTTTCCCCACCTCAACCCCTTTTTCACCGGCTTCCGCGCGCAGGATCACCCAGAGCTTGGCATATTTCATAAAAACGTTAAACGCCGCAAGACCGCACAGAATCATTCCGGGCAGTCCATCCTGAAATCCGCGG
Source organism: bacterium (assembly GCA_003249795.1). Classification (GTDB taxonomy): domain Bacteria; phylum Planctomycetota; class SZUA-567; order SZUA-567; family SZUA-567; genus SZUA-567. The sequence goes on from QKHZ01000094.1 coordinate 10,975, forward strand.
CGCAAGATAAACTGCCGGAAGAACCGCCACATCGGACGCGCTGTCAAGTTCCACACCGTCGGCTTTTTCCCCCGCGCCTTCAGATCAAGCGCCCCCCACGTCGTAAATTGCCGGAAGGTTTCCAGATACGCGTCAAACGAATAATACGTATGATGCTCCAGCCTTCCACTCAGTATCCCGACCTTACCGGTACTGATGATGACATTCGCATGCACATGCTTGTCTTCATATTTTCCGCAGTCGCGCTTGAACAGTCGCAGTACGTCGTCGCCGTCCCAACCGCAATGGTTGATTTCTTTTCCGAAAAACCAGTTCTTGCGGTAGATGCTGTAACCGTCCTGTTCCGGCTCGCCCGCCATCAATGTTTTGATTTCATCTTGCAGTGCTGGCGTCAACCGCTCGTCACAGTCTACGATGAGAACCCACTCGTGCGTGGCCTGCGGGATTGCCCAGTTTTTTTGTGTAGCGGAGTTCACATATTCATGGCTGACGACGCGGTCGGTATATTCGCGCGCGATCTCCATCGTCCTGTCGGTTGAACCCGAATCGACGACAAAAATCTCATCCGCCCACTTGACCGTCTCCAGGCAGTCGCGGATGTTTCGTTCTTCATTTTTACAAGGAATGATAACGGTCAGTTTCGGCATTGCCTTCGCTTTTCTTTTTCCATACACGCCGGGATTCACGCGGATGACGCTCCGACAGCCGCCCGAAAAATATCAACCGGCCAATCCGCAGCCTTAGCGCTCCAGATCCAGAAACAGCCAGATCCCGATCCCACCGAAAACGATGTTCGGCAGCCATGCGGCTAAAAACGGCCCGATCGTTTCATCTTGACCCATCGATAAACATGAAAAGCGGGTAATAAAAATCACAGCCGCAATCAGGATCGCGATAACCATGTTTTTCACATAATTGGCTTCCTGTCCGGCCACGGTCTGGCGCAAGACCATTGACAGCCCGACCAGCACCCAAACTACACCGACCCACGGTTCGCTGCGACGTTTCTGTTTTTCAATCTGTACATCCAAATCGTCAGACAAGCGATTGAGGTCGTCATTTGTCATCACCGACTCACCGAGTGATTGCCGCTCCAGCATTGCTCGCGTGATGTAAGTCGGAATCGGTTCCTTCCAGACATCCTTTGTCCGCTTATAGGCCCACTGCGTCAGCTTCACCGATTTGTCATCAGGAAACCACTGCAATTCGCGATCATCATCACGATCGGCATCTACTAGATCCGTCCGCGGTTGCAGATACGCCTTGGCCGCTTCATATGCGATAAACGACTCTTTGCCGTCATAAAAATCTTTGGCATTACGCACTTCAATCCGGAGGTTGTAGGCAGTACCGGTCTTGCCGTCAAAGTGCCCCATCGTGATAAAATGGATCTCATCGCCGTCGCGAATCGGAAGCGAAAGCGGCTTGGTCGCCCGAGGCCGGATGATACTGTTGATCTCACTGGCCTTACGCAACAGGTGCGGCTGCACCATGTCCCGACTGAGCGATACCGCATATCCAATCAGCAGCGTCAGCACCAGTATCGGCAACATCGCGCGTTGCATACTGATTCCGGCTGCACGCAATGCTGTGTATTCATTATTGATGCTGGTGACGGTTACGATAATCACACCTGAAATGAGTAACACAAGCGGCAACAGCCATTCCAGCAGTGAACTCGGTGCAAACGCGGCATAATATTTCACCAGCAGCCAGATCACCACACCCAGACCGTAATTTCCGGTTTCAGCGTATTCGGTAAACTCGTCCATCTTCTGGAAGACATCGCCGACCGTAATCAGCGCCATCGTCGCACATGCGCACAGCAGCGTCATCAGCGCATACGAACGGACAAAGTATCGGTCAATCTGCGGTAAAAAACGAGGCGACAACATGAACGGAACTCTCCGGTTTTTATTCTCTCTGTACTGACTGTCTTTATAAAAAATCCGCAACAATCAGAACGGTTTATTTGTCATCAGTACCGCGCCACCATAAAATAGCACCCAGAACCAGAAGCGCCACATTCGGCAGCCACAGCGACCACCATCCCAGATGGTCGTCACGGACATTGCCCTGCAGGGCTTTGATAATTACAAAATACACAACCGCCACCACAATCCCGATGGCAAAACCGTTCGTTGTGCTTCCCCGGCGTGAGCGCAAGCCCAGCGGAATTCCGACTACGGCAAAACCGATACAGGCAAACGATAGCGACAGCTTCATATGAAGTTCAGCAAGACGTTTCAGCCAACTTTCGCGTTCTTCCTTATAGCGGTTCAAGTGCCAGCCGGATGCGGCAGCATCAGTATCTGCCAGCTCCTGATGCTTTTTCCATTCCAAAGCCATCGCTTCGCTGGCTTCACGCACTTTGATGATCAGGTAGTTGATTCCCCAGTAACTGACGCGGCCGATGCTGATCGAAGTTCTGCCGCGGTCGCCCTGAATCACCCACTTGAACTTGCCCTTCTCCGCACTCGGAACCTGTACATCACGTCCGCGCAAGTCAAGCTGGATCACATTACTGCCTTCGACCTGCACATAGATCACATCATTGGCCTTGTCTTCGAGCAGGCTGATGGAATGGTCTTTAGCCAGATAACATTTGTCCGGATACGGATATTCAGGATTGATCGGTTTGTCGTCAAAGTTTTCATCGTCCTTGGCTTTGCGGAACTGGATAATATCAATTCCCGCACGGCTTGCCTTGTCCCAGCTGCGAGGAAAACGGCTGATACAGAGGTCTTCAAAATTGAAACTTCCCGGCTTTGACAGACTCCGCCTCAAAATGTTGGTCTTGTCCGCCAGAAGTGACGATTCGATCCCCTTAACCGCAGCTGCCAAGACGTCCGCATTCAGATATACGGTAATGATCGAGGCAAGAATCGCCACCGCCAGAGCGGGTGCTGCAAACCAGCGCGGATTGATCCCACTTGCCTGCACGGCAATATATTCATTACTTGCCGACAAACGTCCGTAACAGATCAGCGTGCCGGTAATGATCGTCAGCGGCAGCACCATCGGGCTGATCAGTGGAAAGATATTCGGCATGATCTTCAGCACCGTGAAGATGCTGGCCCCGTCACGGATAACCTGAACAGACGAGACCGCCATCAGGATAAAGGTAAAAACCATCAGCGCCAGCCCCATGGCCTTACCCAGTTCGCGCAGAATATATAAGGAGAGTGTAATCAGCATCCCGCCGCCACCTTTATTTCCTTAACCATGTTTTCATCATCGGGTCAATATAGATACAGACCGCCGCAAGCGACACTGCCGCTTCGGAATCAAGGGTACCATATTATCACAAACTGTTTATCCTGCAAGGAGAAAGGAGAAGGAAATCTGGTAGAAGCAGAAGCCGGTTTCACATGTGGCTATAGCAGAATTAAAAAAGCCCTGTTCCGGATTGCCGGTCAGGGCTTTATGTTAATTGGTTTTTATTATTAATGAAAAGCCGCCGCGATCGCTGCCGCTGCGTTCAAAAAACAATATCGATAATTTTACCCTTATCAAGGCTATTGACCTGACGAACAATGTCTTTCATCCCCGACTCCCGGATATTCCACTGTTCCTTGATCGTTTTTTCAGCCTGCTGTACCTCGCCCTGCCGTGCGACTGCCGGCGGCTGACTCATTGGCTTCAGATCACTTAGAGAAATTCCGAGTACATTTCCCAAGCTCATGATTGTCCCTCCCGATAGGCATCCGCTATTATTTCACGTCGTTTGCGAATTGCCGAACGGCGGTTTTTCCATTTGTATTACCGGTTCAGCGACCGATAAGAATGCTTCACCATAGTACACAACTTCATATATTTACTTTATAGCAAAATAATTTTCGGTCAAGTAAATTACGGTAAGCGTTGACAGTGATTTTTTAATCGACTTTATTACCTCCGGTAACTCCCTATCTATTGTTGAATTTAACAACGCGTATTATTTTAAATATGTGAGTCATATCAAACATTCTTATAACCAATGCTTGAAAAACCCCGACCTCTTTGCTAGACTTTCTCACACGTTCAGGATCTCTGTCATGCAACCAAAGGATTGACTGCCATGATTTTAAAAATCCTTCTCAGGATTTTGTTTGTTACCTTTGTCGTCGGATTTGTTGTTAACGCCTATACCGTCGCATATGGTGAGATGGCCGATTACGGTTATCTGATCCTTTATGCCATTATTTCGACGATTATCGCAGGCCTGTTTGTTTACTTTGAATGGCGATTGCAGCGCAATCTTGTCAAAGAAATGGTTGCCGTTGTCTTCGGGATCGCCGGAGGTCTTGCGGTTACTGTCCTGTTGGTCATGGTTGCCTTTTTGTTCCTGCTGCCGTCAACAGCGGTTGCCGAAGTCGGCGCAGGGCATATGGTCACGCTTGCTGGTGCGGTCGTCCTTACGCTTGAGCAGATCCAGCCGTGGGTTCCGCTTTTAATGATTCTCTGCCTTTACAGCGGGATCACCATTGTATTGCAAACCAAAGATGACTTCCGCTTTCTGATCCCTTATATCGACTTTTCCCGCCGCGGAACGCGTGAGGGCGGGCTTCTGCTTGACAGCTCCGCACTGATCGACGGGCGCATCGCCGATATTCTCGAAACCCGCCTTGTGCAGGGGCCGATTGTTCTTCCCGACTACGTGATCCGTGAGATGCAAGCGCTGGCTGACAGCCGCGACTCGATGAAACGTGAACGCGGCCGCCGCGGGCTGGACATGGCCCGGCGCATGCAGAAATCAGAACTGTATCCGGTCACTCTCCACCAGACAAACATTCCGGTTGACCGGCCTGTGGATGAGGAACTGATCCGAACGGCAAAAGAACTGCACGCACGGATCGTTACGACCGATTTCAATCTGAACAAAGTCGCCCAGCTTGAAGGCATCACCATCGTCAACATCAACGACCTCGCCAATGCTATCAAACCCGTTGTCCTGCCAGGACAGATGATGCAGCTCAAGCTTGTGCGTCAGGGACAGGAATCCGGACAGGCAGTTGGTTATCTTGGTGACGGCACAATGGTCGTGGTTGAAAAATCGTCTGCAAACATAGGCCAGACTGTAATGGTCGAAGTAACCGGTTCGATCCAGACCAGCGCCGGACGCATGATTTTCGCCTGCCCGCCGGGAATGAGCGATGAGGTAGCAAAAGACAGCCGCCGCTCATCAACCAGTGGCCGCTTTATTACCGACTCCAATCAGGAATCGTAATCATCCTGATTCCTTTTTCATTCCATTCAAATGGGCAATCAGGCTGCGAGTCGGATTGCCTGTTTCTTTTTTCTTTGTTTTGCATATGATCTGCCTTTGTTCAACGTATGCAGCGTTCACGAAAATTATCCATAAAAACCCCGACAGGAACCATACACCATGACAGCTCCTTTTGACGACAATCCCGACAGCGATCTCGACCAGTTTGACGACGGCTTTAGTGACTGTGGTCAGGATAATGACCACGGACATTCCGACACGATCGATGACCCGTGGAAGTATCTTGAATCTGACGCGCGTAACGGTGGCAGTAGCGATGATGGCAGTTCGGGTGATGAACCGCGCGTCAGCGTTATTCTTCCCGCTGCCGGTGAATCCAGCCGGATGGGACTGCAGGTTCGCAAACCTTTCCTGCAACTAGGCGGCATAACCATTCTTGAGCGTACATGCAGGCGGATGCGGGAAACCAAACTCGTAGACGAAATCATCCTTGCCGTTCATCCTGATGACCTCGATAACGCACAGGGAAAAGACTGGCCAACACTTGAAAAAGCAGGCGTCACTATGGTCGTTGCCGGTGGCGTGAACCGCGCCGAAAGCGTGTGGAACGCGCTGCAGGTCAGTGACCCGACTGCCGACGTCGTCGCTGTGCATGACGCGGTACGTCCATTTGTCTCGGTCTCGCTTTGTCGCGCGTTGTTCAAACTTGCGGAAAAACGCGGCGCGGCGATTCCGGCAAATCCGGTCTCCGATACGATCAAGCGGATTGAAGGCGATACCATTCTGGAAACGATTCAACGCGTCGGATTAATGAGCGTACAAACCCCGCAGGCATTCCGGCGAAGCGTATTACTCGACGCCTTTGATTTCGTTCATTCGACCGGCGGGCTTTCGGAGCGGATTACCGATGACGCGTCGATGGTTGAAGCATACGGACTGGAAGTCGCGGTAATTCACGGCGAACCGTACAATCTGAAAATCACCACACGCGACGACCTGAAACTGGCAGAGATGTTACTCGGCAGCAACCTTGTCAGTTGATCTTTTCCGCCGGAAATTTGCGTGCATCATCATGATTTGATGGGATATCGATAGAATCTTTCTTTCGCCGAGATTCTATGTGAAAAATTCTGTTGTCTGAAATGCAAAAAAACGTACTCTTGTAGAAATACAATTTAAATATGTTTGCGAAGCGAACGGTTTAAAGACCACATCCAACTGGGCAGAAAGGATACGAATGTTTACGAAGAAACTGGGGATATGTGCGGCGCTTGCGTTATGCATCAGCAGTCTGGTTTGCGCGGAAGATCCGGCGGACAAACTGCCGGACACCACATTGTTTTACGGCCGCATTGACACG
>QKHZ01000146.1 GCA_003249795.1 bacterium
GGATGTCTTTAAAATGAATATTCCGGCAACCGGCAGAATAAACCGGTTTGTCTGTGACCATCCGCCAGCGGATACCGTCGAGCTCGACGATGCCTTCTTCATGTGTCGGTTGAGTATTGGATATGAATGTATTGCCATCTGGTTTCATGTAGACGCTATAGACCCGTCCGCCGGAAACGACGAGATCCGACTGTTGTACCTGCATGCCCTTGACCCAGTCTCCCCAGGCGCCGGCGAGGATCCGCGCGAAAAATCCAGTCGTATGATCCTGATCCAGGTCATAACAATCTTCGATCAGCCCGTTTTCGATCCAGCCGTATTCCGGATTCGACGTCGAATAGTCGTGTGCGTTCAGCGCAATCGGGTCGTCAAATGTCCGGAAATATCCGTGGCGTAATGTAAAATTCTTGCCGCAGCCGAAATGCACGGCATCCTTTTTCCCTTCGATGTGAAGGTTTTCCAGAAGAACCTTTTCAAAGCTGCAGATATGAATGCAAAATCCCTGCGCAAGCAGATCCAGACAATGAAAATCACGGATAACTAAATCGTTGACATGATAAAAAGCAAGTTGTCCCCTGAGCCCCGGAATGCTTTCGCCAACCATATCGATATCGACGCCGTTGCAGATTACGTTCAGCCCTTCGATTTTGATATGACTGTTGATCGTGCGCGTGTATGCGCCTTTATTGATCAATAAGGAATATGCGTGTTCTCCTTCGCGCTTAATTCTACGAAGATACACGCCTGCACCGAAAATGAGCGCTGTGTCGGAACCGATTTTTATGGTTCCGGCGATGTCATAGATACCAGGTTCGGTGACATGCACCGTTCCACCTTTATCGACAAGCTCCTGAAGAACAGTCCGGTTCGTTTCCGGGTCGTTGGCCGGGGTAAATCCTGCATCATACGGGTTCATCATTTTTCCTCTTTTAGAGATTTGGCCATTGTCAAAAAGGTCTGGGCTATGAACGTATATTTCTTTTGTATAAACGTTGAGTAATAAAGTATCCGGAAACTGAAAAACAAAACTAGGTCCGCCTGTCTTTCTACATATTAACCTGTCTTGGAAGGCTAACTATGAGGGGCAAGCCAAACGGGGTCAGTGTACAGCATAAGATATTTTTATCAAGTCACTTCCATTCGATTATACTGTAATCTGCTTTTTGAATAGTAGTACGGACCACACGCCGGTTAGCGTGCAGCCCGTAAGGATATCTGTTTGTTGGCATTTTGACGGGGACAAGCATCTGTTGAAAGCAAAGGGCATTACGGTTGGGCGGATGCATGTGTGTCTTTTGTTTTACAATTTCAGTTTAATTTGCCGGATTTAATCCGCGCCAAGCCGGAAATTCAGGGAACTCGACCGTATCGGTTGAGGCGATTCGACCGTCCTCGTCTGTCAGGAAACCATAGGCGACGATTTGGTTTTCTGTTTCCGCTTGACCGATTTGCGCAGTCCATACCGAGTCATGCATTTGCGCCGTTATTTCGTTCCAGTCGTTTTTGTGCTGGAATTTTCCAAGCGGGGATGATTTCCAGACAATCCGGACAGACTTGAGCGGAGTCGTTGACGCTGGGGTGACGGTAACGATAATCTTGCCGTCTGCTTCCTTTATTGTCGGTGCCGGTGCATCGGGCCAGTGCAGAGGGCTGTGATTTAAAGTGTCCTGAAAAAACTTTAGCGAGACGGGGTCGCTACCCACCCATTGGTGGTTGTCGTTCGGGCGCATCAGCAGGCGCTTCTCTGTTGGGATTGCTTTGTACGTCATCAGGACGTTTCGCATCCAGAAAAAGATGTCGTCCGTGCCAGAGAGGAGCAAAACTTTTGCCTTGTAGTTGCCAATATTATGTTTCGGGTCAAAGTGTGCAAGCCAGTTGTCCTGGTCCGGTTTTGAACAAAGCGTGACAGGACCGAAATAGCCGCCGTAGGAACCGGGGATATCACGAATAAATCCGGTGCCGTATTTGACGACTGATGCTTTGATCGTCGGCTCGATGCCCAACAGAATCAGTGACAGATGCGCACCGGCTGATGATCCAACAGTAAAGAGATTTTTAGAATCAACTTCCTGCTGGTTGCGCAAGAATTCAAGTCCCCGTTGCGCGAAGATGACGCCGACACGAATGCCGTCTTCTTCCACACCGCATAGTTTCCATTGTCCTGACAACTTGTCTGCCAGATTTCCGTTGGATTCGAATTCCGAGAATGGCGGTGTGCGCGGAACTTTCCGCTTTTTCGCTTCACCTGCCCAATCGATCGTCAGCGACGCAAACCCCTGTTTACAGAAAACGGTATCGGGATTCAGGATCGTGAGACCTGCGCCGTGGATCACAAGCACACCTGGATATACGCCTTTCTTTGCAGGACGCGCGTAGTATGCAAAAATCCGCGTTGGCTTGCCGTTAATCATTCCACCGTCAAATTTCAGTGCTGTTGTCTTAACGCCGTCTTCTACTTTTTCGGAGATGATCTCGACATTCGGCGGCAGTTCTTCAAATGTCTGCATGGCAAAGAACTGTTTCAGATCCACGTTTTCGTCCATCTCGTTTGCGCAAATGCCCATGCAGAACACCAGAAGTCCCATCAACACAAAGCAAAGCCGGTTCGTATTCATTCGGTTTCCTTTTTATAAATAAAATCGGTTTATTCCGTGAGCCGTTATTGAGGTGACACTTCACCAAACCAGAGATCGTCAATCCACTCGTTCCCATTTTCCGTGCCGATGATAATGAAGGCGCCTGTTGCCGTGTCCGGTGCTTTGCAGGGCAGTTGATAACGGTTATAGTCGGTGGTCAGCTTCGGTGAGGAAAGATCATATTTGAGGAGCTTGACCTCGGGGCTTGACCAGTTGATCTGGATCCGGCCGCCGTCGCCGTCTTTCTCAGAACGCAGATATGCCTGCAAAAGATAGGTTTTTCCTCCGTCTACTTTTGCGCTGTGGAAATACATCCCCAGTTGTGCCGCACCGTTTCCTGTATACGATTTTGAACCGCTTCCGTTCCACTGTTTGGCGTGCCCGCGTTGCTCGGTTTCAAAATCATTTGTCACGATTGTTCTGCCGTTTTCGGGAATAACAACTGCATGCGGGGCTTGGTCTGCGGTTGGGTCGGCCGAGAATCGCAAATCATTTTTGTTGGTAATCTCCATCCAGAAACCGTTTCGACCTGAGCCGGATGCGATCTTCAGGAGTAGTTCGTTCCAGCCTTCCTGCAATGTAATGTCCAATGTTTCTTCGCCACGGTTTGGCGCACCGCTTTTGACTTTGCGCTCGCCTGTGGGCTTGACCGGGATGCCGTTGAGCCACATCTTTGCCCAGTAATCGACTCCGAAACTGAGCCGCACTTTCCGCGTGTCTGGGCTATGGATAAAGGTAACCGCATACCGCACTGTTCCTCCCTGAATCGGCACACCGCAGGATATGTCGACAAAGGGATCGAATCCGTCGAGAGCTTTCCATCCTGTATAATCGCGTTTCGTTTCGATCTCGTGCTTCTCTTCAATCCTGATCTTGCCGATGTTCTCGCTGACTTTCCAGCGCAGCGGCGGGATGAGGGTGTAGGACGGCGTCAGTTGCAGGTAGCTGATCCCTACGCGTTTTCCTGCTTTTGGTGTCAGCGTGATTGTGACTTCGCCGTCTTTCAGTGCAAGCGGTTTGGTAAACTGAAACTCGCCAGCAGTCGGTGTAGTGTCGATTTGTGTTGTCGAGCCGAGATGTTCTGTATTGTATTCGGCACTCACATTTCCGTAATCGCCGCCGGTAACTATTCCAATGCGGAGATGATAATATCCGGTAGCAGAAACCGGTAGCGTCAGTGTTAGCGGTTCTGACTGCTCAGACGATAGAATCTCTTCATTGCACCAGTCTGAGATCACGCCTTGTGAACTTGCCAGTGTCGTTTTTGTTTTTGAGATTGCAGCAAGACTCTTGGCGCTCAGCGCTGCTGCTGGAGTGATTGGCAGGCCGTCCTGATAAAAATCAGCAAGAGCAACGCCGGCGGTGTCGAGTTCTTTTTCTTCCAGTCGCAAGCGCGTTGCAAATTCCCAGTATTTTCCGCTGCTCAGACAAGCCGCACAGCTTGCGTGAAGTTTTGCGATCGCTTGCTTATGGGCCGGGGCAACCAGAGCAATACTTTCACCTAAAAGGCGAAGCTGTTCTCGCATCGTTTGCAGTTCCTTTTCAGGAACCGATGTTGTAACCGACTGAATATCGCCGGTCGTTCGGAATGCACGCAGCTCATATGCTTTTAGTTTCAATGTACTGACGTCTTCAGCCTGTCCGGTTGTGAGTGATGTTGTCTGTGCGCCGTTGTTTACTGTGATGTTCGTTTCGAGTGCAAAGGGCATCATGTTGACGGCATAGAAATATGCCCCGTTTTGCCGTACGGAGACCGGGTCAAGGCTGTGGACTGTTTTGAATTTCATTTTCGGAATGACACGGTACTCTTTCATAAACTCCCGCAGCTCGGGCTGGCCGATCGACCAGGCATTACCGCCGTCCTGCAGGCTCAAGCTGTCGAACCGGGCAACGGATAGTGCGAAGCGCTCCAGCATCAGTCTGCCCGATGCATTGACAACCGCACTCATCCATGTTGTCTTTGTCGATTCGGGGAAACCGAGAAGAACAGGCGGGATCACTTTTCCGGTCGCTTCAAAATAGGCGGCGCTGCTGATCAAGTCGCTAGCGTTAGAATTCGGGGCCAACAGCTTTTCCAGCATATCATGACGGTTGGTCTCTCCGCGTCCGCGACGGCCGTATGAACAGTCATCAAATGTTTCGACGTTGGGGATTTGTGAGAGGAGTTCCGGGTCAACGCCCGCATCTTTTGAAAATACGGAACTGCGCAAAACAAGGTCGGCTCGTTCTGTGCGCAAGATCGTCGAGATTCGTTCATATAGTTCGCCGATTTTTTTGCACCGCCAGTCGATCCATGCCTGTTTGTTTTTCGGATTTGTCAAAAAGAAAAAGCGCTTTTCAAACCGTCCGTCATCGTCAGGTTTTATGCCGGGGATTTTAATTCCGGTTTCGCTCTCAAAAAGGCCGACTGTGTAGTCGTCATATCCCCAATCGAGGCTGTGGAAATTGCAGAGCGCATGGTTGTACCAGCTCATGTGGCGCAGCGAGATGCCTTTGAACGCTTTTGAATGTTTATAGCGAGAGGCAAACTCTTTGATTACGCTACAGAGCCATGTCTGGTTGACCGGATGAAGCGGCCCCAGCATCGGGCTGAAGGATGAGATTTCACCACTGCGGCTGCGCAGCAGGTTTTTCTGATTCTCCATCGCCCATTTCAGCTGGCGCGCTTCGGGGTGGAAATCGAAGAGGACATTCATCTCATACTTTTCGGCGGCAAGTAGGATGATTTCCGCCAGATCGTTTGTTGCGCGCGTTGCAAAAAGGTTGTAGTCACTCGGGTACAAGCCGAACTGATAGACAAGCAGCGTCGGATATAGCGTATTACAACCCATATAGGCCATTGTCCCTGCCCAACGATCCGCGCTTTTCATAAAGTCGCCGAGAGGTTTAGCTGCAGTGTTTGGCATATTCCCGCCGAAGAGTCCGACAAAACAGGTGCCTTCTTCAAACCAGTTGGCAAAGGTTCGCCCTTCAATCTGCGGGTTGACCGCAAGTGGCAGCGGCTCGTCTGCAAGTTGATAGATCCTGATTTTTGCGGCCGCCCCGCGGTGTTTGTCGCTGGCGTTGGCGATGACAAGCCGCGATGCTTTTTCCCGCGCCCAGAACAGGAGCGTATGGGTTTTCAGTGTGTTGGAGAGCCGGTAGTCGTGTCCGGTTTCGACGCCTCCTGCGACCGGGTAGGTTGTGTTACCAGCATTGCGAACAGCGATGGCGTAGGTTCGGTTTGCATCGTCGGGGTAATCGATTTCGGCAACGTATTGCTTGTCTGTTTCAGGGACATCGATTGTGTAGGCAAACCAGCTTGGTTCGTTTTCATTCATATGCGTAACCCAACTGACATCGCCGGTTTCGCGGTAGGAACCAAACTGTTTGCGGATGACACGGGTGCCGCCGCCGCCGGAGTAGTCGGGTTCTTTTTGTGCGCAGTCAATTTCGAGGAGAAGTTTTTTGTCTAATTCTGTGCCGACGCGGGCTTTGACTGGCGACGTATCCATGACCAGCATCCGAAAATCGGAGATGCCGGTGTTTTCAGCTTTTGCGCCACCGATACTGAATGCGATTTCATAGATGCCGGTTTGCGTTGCCGGGATGTTTAATTCGGCCATGACGTTGTCGCCTGCAGGAATAACAGTTTTGATCTCTCCAGCAGCGGCATGGGTTTCTTTATTCGTGATCGTGGCGACGAGTTCGGTTTCCTGCTTGAAGCCGGTTTGTACTTTCAATGTGTACGATTCTGATTTGCGGATGACGGCTTCGTTAACAAAGTGGACGCCGGAGATCCTGATGCGCTCGGCTGGTTGTTGACCTGCTTCGCGGATTATGATTTTTTCGACCGGGTTCCACGCGTTAAAGTAACTCCGTTTTTTCAGGACAAGCGTGTGTTTGCCTTTGGCCAGATAAAAGCTGCCAGCGGTATCCGAGCCGATGCCGTAGTCCTGATTGTCGATTTCATATTCAAACCGGTGCGCTTTGGGGACGTCGATGCGGTACCAGTCGTTTGCTGGTGTTTCAAAGTCATATTCAAACGTGGCCAGCATACGGTCAGGCTTTTTGACTGCGGGATTACCGGCCAGTGTCGCCGCCCCTTTTATTTTTTCGCGCATCTCGGCTGCCATGGTTGCGCGGTCATAGGTGAGTGCGTTGCGATCGATCAAAAACTCCTCCGCTTGAGAAAACGCTGGAATACAGCAGCAGACAGAGAAGAATGTGCCGACAAAAAGCAGCAGTTGAAGTTTATTCATCATATCGTCCTTTCGTTGACGTTGTCTGTTGTCTCTGGCATTTCATTTGACAATGTATCACCGGCAATCCCGATGAATCAGAATTGATGATCCGTTACTTATTGGTGGTATTGAAAATCGTTTTACAGTTCCGACGAATAATATGCAGCGCAGTTTTCATGCAACAGCCGTGCTGAATTGGTATTTGAAGAACTCCGGTTATAGAGCAGTTGCGGGGCGACATGTCCGTCCAGATAAGCGGCGTTACTGCTCATGTCCCGGTGCCAGAATCCCACGATGTTGTCCAAATGCGGAGTGATCCTGCTGCAAAGGGCGTCATACGCTTGATAGTATCCTGACTCTGCGATTGTCAGCCATCGCGAGGCTTTCCTGACGTATTGCGGGCGTATGGACACCAGAATATCGTTGTTCCAGGAAAAGTATTCGGCGTATGCGTAATGGCCATAGCCCCACATAATCCAACTCGTATCCCTTCCGACCGGGCACTTGAAAATGCTTTTTTCTTTTGTCGGGTCGCTTTGCAGATAGTCGCCGACCTGATTGTACCACCACAGATCGCTATTAATGCTTCCAGAATATCCGGCAGGGAAATAGCCATCATAGTCGTTACTATACAAGGTTAGTGCGCCGTTTATATTGCGCACGTTGGAAAAACATTGTGTGGAATAAGCAGCGTCTCTTGCCTTGGCCAGTGCCGGCATCAGTAAGCTGGCGAGGATTGAGATAATCGAGATTACGACCAGCAACTCGACAAGCGTGAACGCCGAGCGGCTGCCAAACAGGCGGCGTCCTTGATCTGCGTGATAGGCAGGAAGTGGTGAAAGTGGAGAATCCGGATTGTCTGCGGAAAGATTGCTTTGTCGGGGCGGGGAAAATAGTTCTCTTGGCATCGCAATCCTCCTTACTGAAAGCCCTTGCAGGGGCATCGCTGCATTTGAAATACCAGCCAGCAGTTCGTCTGCCGCGGCTTGATCAATCAGTGACGTTTCCTGTGCTGCCCGCACAGCTTGCCCCCATTGGCGGCTTAGTATCAGATCCGGCTTCATGTCGATCAATGTCCGGAATTCGGTTGTTATTTGAAATCCTGTTTTTTGATAAATCTCATCCTCTGGCAAATCAACGCGATGGAATATACAGCCTTGTTTCTCTTCCCGTGGCTGTCGCAACAGCGGTACAGTCAGATGAACCGGTTCCGTATCGGAGATCTGGCATAATTCATAATATTTTAATGCGCTTTGATGGCTTATTGTAACTTTCCGGCCGCCATGTTTTTTTTCTGCCCACAGTGACCAGCGGACAAATTTGCTTTCAATTGTGTCAGGATAGCCTGGGAATCGAAACAGCGCCCGATCAACTTTCAGCCAGTCGCCGGACTTGACGTGATATTGGTGCAGCGCTTTGGCGTAACCGGCGCTGATGGCCTGCTGGGCTGTGAAATAGCCGTACTGAGCCTGAGCGGTGGCGGTTAAAGCCGAGTCGTCGATCATAGGCGTTTTATCCTTTTATCGTCTCATAATGATCGTACAACATGATTATAAAAGAATAAAACGATATGTTTATGAAAGGATAAAAAGGATATAACTATCTATTTTACAATAATATATAGCCTCGACTTCTGCGAGGAGGCCGACTGAAGAATAAAATCGCATTTAAAAGGAAGGTGTTGCGCTATTTCAGAAAATCTAGTGCGCCAGATACCATTCTACTGTTTTTCTAAGGCCGGATTCAAAGCTTTGTTGCGGCTGCCAGTCAAGTTGGTCTTTCAGCTTTGATGCGTCAATGGCATATCTCCTGTCATGGCCGGGGCGGTCGGTGACAAAGTTAATCAGGTCACGGTAGTGGCCGGTTTGCATGGGACGATACTCCTGCAGCAATTCACAGATCAGCGTGACGATATCAATATTTTTCCATTCATTACATCCGCCGATATTGTACGACTGTCCATTCTGTCCATATCGCAGAATCCGGTCAACGGCCTGACAGTGGTCTTCCACATATAGCCAGTCGCGGACGTTTTTGCCGTCTCCATAAACCGGTAGCGGCAAGCCATTCAGGGCATTATCGATCATATGAGGGATCAGCTTTTCCTTATGTTGATAAGGGCCATAGTTATTCGAGCAGTTGGAGATCGTGACCGGAAGGTTGAAGGTTCTGTGCCATGCGCGGACAAGGTGGTCGCTGGCGGCTTTCGAGGCACTGTAGGGGCTGCTCGGGTCGTATGGAGTCATTTCTGTGAAAAATCCGGTTTCTCCCAGCGAACCATAAACCTCGTCAGTACTTACGTGGTGAAAACGGACGCCAGTTTTGCCGTCCCACGCGGCTCGGGCTGCTTCCAGAAGCACAAACGTGCCGTTGATATTGGTTGTGATAAACGCAGCGGGACCTGTGATAGAGCGGTCGACATGGCTTTCTGCCGCCAGATGCACAACCGTGTCAAAGTGCTCATCGTCAAAGAGTTTTCCGACAAGTCCGGCATCGGCGATATCGCCCTGCACGAACCGGTAACGACTTTGCCATTTTTCAGCTAAAAACTCGTCAAGCCCCGCGTGGGAGCCTGCATAGGTCATCAGATCGAGGTTGACGACTCGGCATTTTGCGTCAGAGAGCAGCAGGTGACGGACAAGGTTTGTGCCAATAAATCCCGCCCCGCCGGTAACGAGGATGCAGGTTGGGCTATGGGTTGGGTTTTGCATTCACTTTTCCTTTTTGGTCTGCTGTAGTATGGTCGTGTCAATTCTGATGAATTGATTTTCCTGAAGAGGTATCTGGTCTTCAAGTCAATACTGCAATTTTGCGTGAAAATTCTTGAATCATGGTAAAACGAAATTGACAGAGCATGATTTGAGGGGTATAGATTATTCATGAATGATAAATAACGATTCACTAACAATGAATAAAGGAGCGAATGTGATCCAATCAGTTGAGCGTGCAATGAGGATCATGGAGTTGCTTGACGAGTCGGGAGCGGGCAAGCCGCTCAGGGTTCTGGAGCTGAGCCGTTTGATCGGGCTGAAGCAGCCGACGGTGCATAATTTTCTGCAAACACTGGTGCAGCTGGGCTATGTCGCGCAGGAAGAAGAGACGAGTAAATATTACCTGACGGAAAATACACGGTTTCTCGGGTGGAGCGGAACGAAAAAGCAGCAGCTGATCCAGTCGTCGAGGCCGGTTGCGCAGCGTTTGTTTGACCGGTTCAATGAAACCGTACTGCTCGTGGTGCAGGACAAGAATATCAGAACAACGCTTTTCAGCATTAACAGTTCGCGTGCATTGACCGTCAGGGCAGAGTCGCGGATGGACAGCAAGTTTTACAGTAGCGCAACCGGTCGCTGTCTGCTCTGCGGGCTGAATCCGGACGGGCTGGAACAGATTTATCGCATCAATGAACTGCCGCTTGCCGGCGAGTGGGATAGTGTTCGCACACGGGAAGATATCAATAGAGAGCTGCAGCAGATTCAGAAGGCAGGACATTCAATCTATAAGGCTGAAGGCGTTGTTGCAATCGGAGCTCCGGTCTTTCTTCCGAAACCGTCAATCAATGCGGCGCTTGGATTGTTTATCCCCGAGTCGCGATTCACTCCTGAAATCAAAAAAGAGATCATTCCGGCGGTTATGGATACTGCTGCCGAGATTGTCCGCGTCTGCAATACATAGACATGAATAATGAAACTGCTTTAGAAGCACGGGCTCATGTGTCGGAAGATGGATTTCCGGCTAATCGAATTAATAAAAAAGGAATAATCTATGCAGTGCAAAATCACAGCGTTTCAAGTGACTCCGACATCGTTAATTACGCGTAACGAACCGGCAGAACAGCAGATGACCGTGTATTATAATGCGTCGTCTGATGCCAAGTTGTTGCTGACAGTTGAGCGCGGCGGGCGAATGATTGCAGATGAAAAGCGGTTGGTCGTCAGAGCCGGTGAGAATGAAGTTTTTATTCTGCTGCCGGTAGCGGAAAAAGAAGAGCAGGCGAAATTTACTTTGATGAATTCAGAAGGTGCCGTTCTTTCGGAATACGAAAGCACGTGGGCGCCGCCGCGTGAGTGGACGGTTTATATTATCCGCTCCTCACACACGGATATCGGACTGCATAACTCGCAATATATCCAGCGCCATAACAGCGTTAAATTCCTGGATAAAGCAATGCGGCTTTGTGATGAAACCGAGCCGTGGGCAGATTCGGAGAAGTACCGCTATGTTGTCGAAGGAACATGGTGGTGGGGCAATTACTGTCAGGACAAGGGTGAAGAAGCGACGCGGAATCTGGTCGAAAACTATGTCAAAAAAGGCAAGATCGGTGTCGGTGCGGCGACAGCGGGAAACCACACGCAGGTTTACGGACACGAAGAGATGTGCCGCTCTGCCTATACTCGCCAGTGGCTGAAAAATATCTCGGATGTTGACAGCAAAACCATGACGATGATCGACAACAACGGGATGAGCTGGGCGATGGTTGCGCCGTATGCCGACGCCGGTTTTGAAAATATAGTCTTTGCCCCGAACCAATGGAATCCGCTGCCGTCGACGATCTGGCCAAGGGAAGTGATGATTGAGGGCGGGGCATGGAATCCGAATGCCTCAGGCGGAGGGTCAAGAGTTGATGTGCGGTATGACTCTGCGCTACCGATGGTGTTTTACTGGCAGGGAGCGGACGAAAAGAGCAAGCTGCTGGTCTGGGGCAGTTCGCAATATGGACAAGGGGGCTTGGCGTTCGACTTCCGCGCTGGGATTAATGGCGCGCCGAATAATGTGGCCCGTGTGGAATACATGAGTGCAAAGCAGTTGGCGAAACTGGAGAAACGCTATCCGTATGACATCTGGATGTTCGCTTGTTACGACGACGATGAAGAGCCGAAGACTTCCGTGAATGAATTTATTAAAACGTGGAACCAGAAATGGAAGTGGCCGCAGTTTCGGGCTGTGGGTAATCTCGACGAGCCGTTTGACTACTTGCGTAAAAATTATGACGCACAGATTCCGGTATTGCGAGGGGATATCACAGGCGGCTGGTATCAGCATCCGGTTGCGACGCCGGAGTTGCTTGCGCAGAAGTTTGCCGTTGACCGGTTGCTGCCGACGGCGGAGAAATTGTCAACGCTGGCCGGGTTATTTGTTGATGGTTACCAGTATCCGCAAACGGAGTTTCAGCACGCATGGGACGGGCTGATTTGTAATGACGAACACTCGTACGGCACCAGCGGTTATCAGGGACGTCGCGTGTATGAAACCTGGCTGCAGCACCGCGACTGGATTGATAAGGCCGAAGCCGTTGCGCACGATGAAAGCGCACTCGCTCTTGCGGCACTTGCAGCTGAAATTCCGGCAGAGAAGCAATCGCTTGTGCTCTTTAATCCGACGTTGCAGAAACGGGTAGAAATTATTGAAGCAGAAAACGCGGAAGGGCAGAAGGGCAAGTTTCTGTCGCCGGAAATCCCGCCGTTTGGGTATCTTGTTGTGGGGCAGGATGAGGTTCAGGCGTGCGCTGAGCCGGAAACCGAAACGTCTGCAACGCCACCATTGATCGAAAATGATTTTTATCGCATACAGTTTGCCGAAGACGGATCGATGGCGTCGATTTTTGATAAAAAACTCGGACGTGAATTGCTGGATGAAGCCGCTCCATACCGGTGTAACCAGTTTGTCTATACCGATGACAACCATGAAAGTTTTCATTTGCCGGAAAAAGCAATGTTTACCGTGTTGCGTGATTCACTTGAAACGAAGGTAATTGCTGTGATGCTGGAGCCGGTTAGCGGTGCAGAGATCAGGCAGTCGGTGACGCTGCCGAATCATGAGAAACGGATTGATATCGACAACCAGATGCTTCACGTGAGAAGCTTGATTAATAAAAATCGCTATTACCGGTATGGCTATTATGCGTTCCCGTTTGCTGTTGAAAACGCGGACGCGCGGGTTCAGTTGAACGGTTGTGTTGCAACTCCCGGTGTTGACCAGACAGGACATGGAACAGAAACCTACATGGCGGCACGCGAGTGGTGCGCGGTAGAAAACGATGTGTTTGGCGTGGCGCTGCTACAGCAGGACAGCCAGTTGGTTGAGTTCGGGCAGATCCATCCGGACAAGACTGACAGCTTTCTGGGACGACAGGGATCTGCGATCTACTCGTACCTGTTTAACGACTGGTTACAAATGCATACCCCGGGCGGCTCCTACGTCAACCCGCGTTTCCGATATACGATTGTTTCGTATATAGGCGATTACAGAAAGGCGGCGATTCCTGCACTCGCTGAACGCATCAGCTGTCCGGTGATGGATTGCATGATCCCGCAACAAACCGGCAAACTTGCAGGCGGGAAAATGAGTTTTCTGGAAGTCGATTCCGCGTCATTGCAGTTGATTGCGCTGAAGCGTGCCGAAGACGGAAGCGGGATTATTGCTCGCTTTCATGAGTCGCGGTCAAGTGATGTGAATCATGCGTCACTAAAGCAGTCGCTTGTGCCTACAGCAACAATGCAGGAATGCACCATTGACGAGCGGGAAAAGAAAACAGCGTTTGTACCGGATGGTTTTTCTGTTGGTAAAAACAGCTATCTGAGCCTGCGCATTGCCGGGAAAAATATCGCATCTCGTGATGAAAACAAACCTGAAAATAATCAGAAAACGCCTGCACCGATCGGTTCTGTATATACGGGGCTGGTGACTGAACCGCGCGCTGTCTGCGGAGAGCATCAGGGGCATTTGTACTTAATCTGGGGGCAGAACATGGAACAGGATCTGTCTCACTACGAATTGTACAGAAGCGAAGAGAACGGCTTTACGCCGGAGACGAAAACGTTTGTTGCGAAGGTCGAACCGGGTGAGTATCGCGTCGCTCTATACGAAGAGCGTGATCTGCGTACCCATACGAAATATTATTACCGCGTCCGCGCGGTAAACCGCATCGGAAAGACCGGCGAATTCAGCAATGAGTTCTGCGGGATAACGAGGGAATAACATTTATGTGATAACTAAAATTCGGATTCAAGCAAAAGCCGGGGCTGGCGAATCAGTCCCGGTTCTGTTTATTTCCGCCTTTCGTGATGGAAAAAACGAATGCATGGGTTGGCCTTTGCATGG
Source organism: bacterium (assembly GCA_003249795.1). Lineage (GTDB taxonomy): Bacteria > Planctomycetota > SZUA-567 > SZUA-567 > SZUA-567 > SZUA-567. The sequence continues at coordinate 13,958 of QKHZ01000146.1, forward strand.
CTTTGGCGAGATTTTGTCAATTTGCAGGTGTCTGCGCGAGTTTTATAAAGTGATTGTTCGCTCTGAGTTGATCAGGGACAATAAAGTGATCGGTGAATTAACTGATTTTTATATGGGTGGTTGCAGTAGTTTGTGCGGAGAGCATAAAAAAGGACAGTTTTAGACGATAGAGGACGATAAAATATGAAGAGTATAGATTTTGTCAATCAAAAATAGGTATTGTCAATTGCCAATGGGGTTTCATTGGGTAAGGTACACGCATGCAGTGATTCATGACAGAAAAAGTCAATAGTGGCGTTTAGGTTTGTATTCGTGCTTATTTTGTTTATTTGATTTGTTTATTTGAAAGGTGAAGACATGCTTCCGATTGGTGTACAGCTCTATTCATTGCGTGAAGAAGCCAGCAAGGACTTTATGGGCGTTCTGAAGTTTGTGGCTGATTGTGGTTACAAGTTGGTTGAACCGGCAGGGTTCTGGGGGATGCGCCCGAGCGAGTTCAAGAAGGTGATCGAAGACCTCGGTATGGGCATGGTCTCCTCTCACTCGCCGTGGTGCCGTCCTGGCAATATCGGTGAAGCGATGGATATGGCCGAAATCCTCGGCTTGAACAAGATCGTCTGCGGCTATGGTCCGGATCAGTTCAAAGATATGGATTCGATGAAACAGACGGCTGAAGAAGTCAACAACATGGGCGAAGTCCTTGCGAGAAACGGCTTCACGCTCTTCCAGCACAACCATGACTTCGAGTTCGAACGCATCGACGGCGAACTGAAGTACGACATCTTCCGCAAGATGCTCACCGTTGACGTCAAAATCCAGATGGACTGCTTCTGGTCGACCTGCCTCGGTAAGGAAGACTCGGTTGAAATGCTCAAGCACTTTGCCAAAGACACAATTATCCTTCACATGAAGGACGGTGTTTCCGAGCAGCGCGTTTCGGGTAACGATATGGTCAACGGCCTTCTTGAACGCTTTGTCGAACTGAAGCCGCTGGGTACCGGCACGCTGCCGATTCCGGAGCTGATCGCCGCTGCCCCTGCGCAGACCGAAGCCGTCATCGTCGAACTTGACAGCTGCATTATTGACATGAAGACAGCAATCAAGCAAAGTTATGATTACATGACCCAGAACGGTCTTGCAGAAGGGAACAAATAATGGCTGAGATGAAGAAGGTAAAAGCCGCGATTGTCGGTTGTGGCATGATCTCGGGTGCGTACTTCAATGGCGCGAAGAAATTTCCGTCAATCGAAGTTGTCGCCTGCTGTGACAACTTCCCCGAGCGCGCCAAGGAAAAGGCGGAAGAGTTCGGGTGCAAGGCGTCGACGAACAAGGAAATCTACGCTGATCCCGAAATCGAGATGATCATCAACCTGTCGCCTCCGAAGATGCACTCGACCATCAATATCGAAGCGCTCGAAGCCGGCAAGCACGTCTATACCGAAAAACCGTTCGGTGTTGACGAAGCTGACGCGGAAAAGGTGATCAAACTCGCTAAGTCAAAAGGCCTGCGTGTTGGTAGCGCACCGGACACCTTCCTCGGCGCAGGATACCAGACCTGCCGCAAGCTGTTGGATGACGGCTGGATTGGCAAACCCATCAGCGCGACTGCGATCGTCATGGGACGCGGTCCGGAAAAGTGGGGACAGGCACCGTTCTTCTATGACTACGGTGCAGGCCCGATGCTCGACCTCGGACCTTACTACATCACTGCGCTCGTCAACCTGTTTGGCCCTGCCAAGAGTGTTGTCGCGATGACCAAGAAGGGATCGGAGTTCCGCACACTTGGCGCAGATGTTGCTGAACAGTATAAAGACCAGTACAAGCCGTATGGCAAGTATCCGGTCAATGTTACCACCCACCTGACCGGTGTCATCGAGTTCTGCAACGGCGTGTATGCAACCGTGATCTCGAGCTTCGAAGCGTTTGGCCACAACCATCCGCCAATTGAAGTGTATGGCGATGAAGGCACGATGTGCTGCCCGGACCCGAACACCTTCGGCGGCCCGGTCAAGGTTTTGCGCAAGCTGAACAAGGACGGTTGGGTCAATGCACCGCTCAGCCATATCTACTCGGATAACAGCCGCAGTCTTGGCGCTGCCGATATGGCTGTGGGCATTCGCAACAACCGCCCGCACCGTTGTAACGGCGACCTCGCACAGCACGTTCTTGAAATCATGCTTTCGTTTGACAAAGCGAGCGAAGCTGGCAGCAAGATTGAGCTGAAGACAACCTGCGAACGTCCGGCTGCAATGCCGCTTGGTCTTGATGACGGCCAGATTCCGGAGTGAGTTTCCTTTCTCACAATATTTTCTGAAAATAGCAATCCATATAACAAGGCAGGCCTGCGGGTCTGCCTTGTTATTATCATCAGATGCTTATTCAGTGCTTGAATTGTGGGTCATTCCTGTGGCAGTCCCGGGATCTGGACATTCATTTCGTCGTGACTGCCCAGTGCGGTTTGGTGTTTGCTGATCCGTTTTAAGAACCTGTCGGATGCGTCTTGTGCTTCACCCGGCGCAAGGATGATTACCGGACGGATCAGGATAAGCAGTTCTGTTCGGGTCTTGACTTTGCTGACAGTTTTGAACGCATTGCCAAGCACCGGAATCCGGCAGAGGCCTGGGATACCGGTGTCCTGATTTTCAGTTTCTTCCCGCACCAACCCACCGATTGCGACGACATGGCCGTCTTTCGCGAGGACGGTTGTGGTGACGCTTTGCTTGTCGACATCGTACGAGATAAATTTTTCGTCGTCAGTAAACGATTCTTCGTGTTTGTCGCCTCGGTCTGACACTTCCTGCAGAATCCGGATTGTGACGGTGCGGTCGGCATGGATCTTCGGGGTGAGGAGCATAGTCGTGCCGATGCGCTGTCGCGAGATGTCTGCGTCATAGGTTGTTCTTGTTATTGTCGAGGTTTCGTTTGTTGTCGTGTAGCTGGAAACATCAACTTCTTCAATAATTGAACTTTCGCTGCCAATAAAGACGCGCGATGCTTCGTTGTCTGCGACAAGGAGGTTAGGCGTCGCCAGTTTTTTGATGCAGTTGTCGTCCTGCAGGAGTTGCAGGCGTGCACTGATATCTTCAGTTACGGCTGAAAACACTAAAGCGCGCGAGTCAATGCCTGTGCCTTGTGGAACCAGATTCAGAAGGGAGCTCGTCGAAGAAATCGTTTGGGAATTCGCCCCGTCAACATCGGTGAGACCGGTTGCGCGTCCACCGCTGAAACGGCTTCGGTCGGAGGACGGCCCCCCCTGAAACAGCCAGTCGATGCCGCGTTGGTGTTCGCTGGTGATATTGATCTCAAGTACCTTCACCTCGAGCAAAACCTGTGCTTTCGGTCGGTCAAGATCTTTGATCACGGTTTTAACCTGCTCAATCGAGCGCGGATCGGCAGAGCGCAACATTAACGAATTGCTATCGGGAAATGAAGTGATCGTGACCATGCCGGGGCGTCCTGTGACTTCGGTCAGAGAACGCTGTGTTTCCTG
>QKHZ01000049.1 GCA_003249795.1 bacterium
ATTAGCAAAAGACTCTACTTGCTTAATCATACAAGCACCGTATAGTAAAGGAGCAGTTAAGCACTGGGTAATACTAAAAAAAGCAATAACCGCTGGAGTTGGGTTACCTTCCTATCTGCCCGACACATTACCCTCTCCAGTGGTATAAAAAGCCTGCCCACGTGCAGGTTTTCTAGGCGGGTTCCGGAGCAGGTACTCCTTCCCTAAACTGCCCGACACCAAAGTGCCGCTTTATAGGGCCCGCCTTACTCTTCAAACAAACCGGCTGAAATCCAGCCGGTTTTTTTGTTTTCATTTTGAAATCTGCTGACAAAAAAATACGGACAGGGAGAAATCCCCCGCCCGCATTTTTATATACCCGCGCCTTCGCGGGCCGATGATCAAAGCCGTGATCAAATTTCCATGATCTCTTCCGACTTTTCTTTGACGCTCTCGTCGATCTTCTTTTCGTACTTCTTCACCAGATCCTGCACGTCATCTTTCAAGCGTTTGAGATCGTCTTCGGTGATCAGCTTGTCTTTCTGCATCCCTTCAACTTCCTTGAGCGTATCGCGGCGGATGTTGCGGATCGAAACCTTGCTGTCCTCACCCTTGGCCTTGACTTCCTGCGCCAGCTTCTTGCGGCGGTCTTCAGTCAGCGGCGGGAAGTTCAGACGGATCAGCTTACCGTCGTTCTGCGGGGTCACTCCCAGATCAGACGCAAGAATCGCTTTCTCAATCTCTTTGATCAGGCTCGGGTCAAACGGCTTGATCACAAGCTGCCGCGCTTCAGGTGCCGAGATTGTGCCGCACTGCTTCAGCGCCATCTGCGAACCGTATGCGTTGACCATAACGTTTTCGGCAACTGCCGGGGTCGCGCGTCCTGTACGGATATTGCGGAATTCCTTACTCAGGTGCGCAATCACTTTTTCCATCTTATCCTGAGCATCTTTTAATGCTTTATTCGCAGGCATCTTCCTCTCCTTTTTTGCTTGCCGCAGCGCGTTTTTATATGCCGCAGCGCGGTAATGTAAGCCTCAATACGAACGTTACGTTTATTTCTCTTTATGCGCTTTATGCGAATTCGCTTTCAGCGCGGTAACTCAATGCTTCTATAGCAAATAACAACTCAATCGCGTTAATGGGTGCAGCGGCACGCTGCTATTCGCCCTGGACGAGAGTACCGACCTGTTTGCCTTTGACCGCCAGCAAAGTGTTGCCCGAGTCCTTGATTGAGTAAACCATGATCGGCAGGTTGTTTTCACGGCAAAGCGTGAAGGCGGTCGCATCCATCACCTTCAGATTCTTTTCAATCGCTTCCTTGTAGCCGAGTTTATCGTAACGCGTAGCCTTGGGATCTTTCATGGGATCGGCAGTATAGATACCATCGACTTTAGTCGCTTTGAGAAGAACATTGCAGCCGAGTTCGGTCGCACGAAGCGCGGCTGCTGTGTCTGTCGTAAAGTACGGGTTCCCGGTGCCGCCGGCGAGGATCACGATGCGGCCTTTTTCCATATGCCGGATTGCGCGGCGGCGGATATAGTTTTCGGCGACCTGATGCGTCTGGATTGCCGAGAGTACGCGGGTGGCGTAGCCTTTTGCTTCAATCGCACTCTGAAGCGCAAGCGCGTTCATAACCGTTGCCATCATGCCCATATAGTCGGCCGTTCCGCGTTCGATGCCGATTTGTGTTGCAGTTGCTCCGCGTAGGAAGTTGCCTGCACCCACAACAACGGCGATTTCGATTCCAGCAGCGGCGACTTCACGGATTTCGGTTGCAATTGCGTTGATCGCCTTTTCGTCGAGGCCGGTGCCTTTTTCCCCTCCCAGCGCTTCTCCTGATAATTTGAGCATAATACGGCTAAAGATGGGCACAGACGTCTCCTTTTCATATATATAAAGATGGTTGTTGGTTTCAGCTGTTTCCGGTATCCGGCACAGGTTGATATTTTATCCAGTGTACCGCTTCGGCGGATTTCGTCAAGATGTGACAACACTTTCGACTAAAAAACCCTTTCTGCGCCGTATTCTTTTCGCATTTGAATGGTCTGATAAATACGCCCTCGTTCTTCGCTAAATTTTGCGGGATATGGATCAGCAGATGCGTTTTCGTAGCGCTGCAGGTGTTACGCCTTCGGCCTTCCGGAAAACGCGGCAGAAATGGGCAAGATCAGAATACCCGCAACTCACCGCAATTTGCGTCAGCGGCCAGTTGGTCTGAGTCAAAAGATTTCGTGCGCTGGCAAACCGGACGCGGGCGATCTCTTCCACCGGGCTGCGGCCGACAATCTGGCGAAATCTACGTAGCAGCGTGCGACGGGCTATGGGAAAAGTTTTCGTCAGCGACGCGACGGTCAATCCGTTACAGGCGTTTTCGCGGATATGGCTGACGATATCGGCGATGAGTTCATCATCATACGCGACGATCATAGTCGAACGACGCTCGGTTATTCCGCGCGGCGGTAGGATCACCGGCTTCACGTTTTTCTTTTTCTGAATACATTGCTCGAGCAGAACCGCCGAGGTTTCGGCAAGTTTCGGAACGTTTGCATTGATGCTGCTGATCGTGACAGGACTGAGCTGGCAGAACAGGTCGTGATCGCCAACACTCAGAATCGACACTTGCTGCGGGATGCGGATCGACTGTCGAACGCACAAGTCGACAAGGCGGCTGGCCAGTGAATCGTGCGTGGTAAACAGTGCTGTCTTCAGCGTCAGTGACGACAGCCACTTGGCAACCTGCCTGCTGCGTCGGGCGGGAAACTCCCAGACCGGGCCGCTCTGGTAATCGACATTTAGATCCCGGCAGGTTTGTCCGGCGTCTGCGAGTGTTTTGACAAACGCGGTTTTCCGTTCCTCACTCCATGGCGCGTCAAGACCGCATACAGCGAAGTGACGGAAACCTTTTTCTAAATAATAATTCGCCGCAAGCTTACCGATTGCCGGATTGTCTGTCGTCACATATGTCGCGCTGACGGCAGCATTCGGAAGCAGGCAGACCCATGGAATACCCGCAGCGTCGAGCCTTTTCGATACCGCCGTATGATTGATCGAAACAATCACCCCGTCGGGTTTCTGTCGCTTCAACCCTTCCGCACGATAGCGGTAGTCAGGCCCGCGCATGGTAAAGCGCCAGTTCGGCCGCGATTTGCCAAACGCGAGTAACCCTTCAATAATTCTCGGCTCCAATAACGGTGTCCCGCCGAGGAAGACTTCGATATTGAGCGGTTTGGCGTTTACATTTTTCCGCGCCATGACTTATCCTAAGCGTGAACATGTTTTGGATGCGTAAACCCGTTTATCTTCTTCAAATAGCAGTATCATGATCATGGCGTAAATATTCAATAAAATAATTAAAAAACGGCCATCCTGTTCATGACCGGTTTTTGAAGGCGTGATAAACTTACTATATAGGCAAGCATACTGCCTGCCGGAACGACTATGGATATAAACAGGAGTTGTGAAGATGGAAACCTTCGGGATGAAGAAGATCGGGAATCTGAAAACAAAGTGCAGCACGTCGATCAAGTCCTCGCGCATCGGCGTCGGCTTTGAATGCCTTGACCGGGATATGTGGGATCCGAATCAGGCGTGGCCGGTGCTGGACGCGCTTGGTGTCAAGTGGGCACGCGTGCAGACAGGTTGGGCAAAGACCGAGAAGGAAGAAGGCATCTACGACTTTGCGTGGTTGGACGAAATCGTCGACAAAATTATCGAGCGAGGCGTGACGCCGTGGCTGAGCCTGAGCTATGGCAACCCTGTCTACACTGAAGACGCACCCTATCACGGCGTGGGTAAGCCCCCTGTCTACACAGACCGCGAGAAGACGGGATGGCACAACTACATCACGGCACTCGTCACACATTACAAAGACCGCGTATCCTACTATGAAATCTGGAACGAGCCGGATCTACTCAGCTTTTTCAAGCCTATCCCGAAGGCGGAATTATATGTACAACTGGTAAAGCAGACGGTCGAACCGCTGCGTGCAATCCAGCCGGATGCCAAGGTGATTGGCGGCGCTATTGCGTGGGGGATGACGCCTTGGAGCATGAAATACTTTGAGGATTGTCTTGAGGCGGGGCTGCACAACTATATCGATATCGTTACGTATCATGGTTACAAGACCGTCCCCGAGCGCCACACCACGCAGGAGTATCCGGCCTTCCGCAATCTGATCAACAAATATAAACCCGAACTCGAATACTGGCAGGGCGAGTCCGGCATCCCCTCGTACGTCCCCGACGAAGGCAAAGGCAAGGCCGCGCTGACCGAAATGAAAGTGAGTGAAGAAATTCAGGCGCGGATGCTGATGCGGCGGTTTCTACTGGAAATCGGAAACGGCAGCAAGATGGTCAGCTATTTCCAGATTGCCGACTTCGGCCATTATGCAACACTGAAGGTCGCGTTTTACTATGGCATTTTGCGGCTGAAAGACGGATCGCCCAAACCGTCGTACTTTGCACTGCAGTCGCTGGCGACACTTCTGTGTGACCCGATTGAAGAAGCTTACGGCCGCTTCTCCTGCCACCTCAGCGTCGTGTCCGACTCCAAAGACCTGCGCGCAAGCAAGACCCCGACCTGGCAGGTAAATCTGTGCAAGGGCAATGTCCCTGTCTACGCGTGGTGGCTGCCGGACTCAGTCAGCGACGACCCGCAGTGGGGCAAGGCGTCGGTTGCAGTGTGGCTACGTAATGACTTGAAACTGGATGATCCGGTTGTGATTAATCCTGCGACGCAAGAGGTCTTCTCGGTCGAATACTCGATGGACAAACGCACTTGCGCTGAGGACTGGATGGATCCGGATCCTGACGCTGAAGGTATCCGTTTCTTCGACGCGCTGCCAATCAGCAACAGCCCTCTCATCCTCACTGACCGCAGTATCGTCGAGTTGAAAGACTGATTTTTCAAAATACCCACGCATAACTTTTAATTCTGTTTCACCCCGCTATCCCTGCCCCGGATGCCGCAAGCATCCGGGGCTTTTTCTTGCCGCAGCCAACTTAATGACACAAAAACAGACAACTGCTTGACAAACTCAGGAGTATGTATTATGATACCTTTAGTATTGATATCGATACCTATATGGGTTTAACATAAAGGGGAAACAATGCCGTCAGCCGTTGGACGAAGCTTGAAGATTCTGGAAACCATCGCCCGAAAGGGTGAGCCAATGTCATTTACGGATCTGGTCGGACTCACTGATGGCAGCAACAAGGCAACGGTCTCGCGGCTCTTGAAAGACCTGATTGATGAGGGGTATCTGGTCAAAGACGCAGAGACAGGGCTCTATAAACTCGGCTATCGCATGGCGGTGTTTGCCGCCGCGCGCACACTGGGGCGGAAAGAATACCTGATCGGACGCTATGAATATCTCATGCACGAGCTGTGCAAGAAATGGGACGTGACGGTATTACTGATGGAACTGGTGCAGGGCGCGTTTGTCGGCATCCGCAAGGTTCAGTCCCAGACCTCCGCTTTTATGCAGCCCGAAGGGTTTGTCAATGATCAGGTCGGCCAGCCGTGGACACAACTCTGTTTTGCATTTTCACCCGCGCATATCCCGGCAGACCTTCCGGAAAAACTGCTCAAAGAATTAACCGTCGTCAAAGAGCAGGGCTACGCCTATGACGACCAGAGCCTGCGTGAGAATTTCCGCCGGATCGGTTTTCCTGTGTTTGACAATGAAGGCGGGTTAATCGGGTGCCTCGGACTCGGCGGCAATACGCTGCAGATCACAGATGAAAATCTGCCTAAAATTGTCTCAGGGGTTAAGCGCAAACTGTCAGCGGTTTGATACGCATTCAGCTTACGATCAGATCCTCCAACTTCATCACGACAGGGGCATGTTGCCACACCCCCTAAACGCAAAAGCAGCTTTCTTCACTTCAAATTTTGCCAGCCATACTAACCGGCTGTTTGGAAAATTTCACAGGAGAAAAACAATGCGCGCAATCATGGTCATGTATGACTCATTAAACCGTCGGTATCTGCCGCCGTACGGTTGCGACTGGGTGAAGATGCCGAACTTCACACGGCTTGCCGAAAAGTCAGCGATGTTTATGAACAACTATGTCGGATCGATGCCGTGCATGCCGGCACGCCGTGAGATCCACACCGGACGCTATAATTTTCTCCACTGCGGGTGGGGGCCGATGGAGCCGTATGACGATTCGATGCCGCAGATTCTGCACGAAAATGGCGTATACTCTCACCTCTGCAGCGACCACTACCACTATTGGGAAGATGGCGGCTGCACCTATCATAACCGATACGCCAGCTGGCAGATGAGCCGCGGGCAGGAAGGTGACCAGTGGATGGGTCAGGTCAAAAATCCGGATCTGAAGTTCGCACGCAGCAAACCGGTGAATGTGGACGAATTACCGCTGGTCAACCACGACCGGCAGGACGCGGTCAACCGCCAGTTCATGAGTACAATCGAAACTCACCCGCAACACCTGACCTTCAAAGACGGGATGGATTTCATTGAACGGAATAAAAATGACGACCGCTGGTTTCTGCAGATCGAAACTTTTGACCCGCACGAGCCGTACTTCAGCAATGAAAAATATCACGCGTTATATGAAGATAATTACGATGGCCCCGAGTTTGACTGGCCTCCATACGAAAAGGTCAGCCAATCGCCGGAGATGGTGGATCATGTGAAAAAGCGGAGCGCCGCGCTGCATAGCATGTGTGATGAGTATCTGGGCAAAGTGCTGGATATGATGGACGCGCACGACATGTGGAAAGACACGATGCTGATCGTCAATACCGACCACGGATATCTGATGAGTGAACATGACTATTGGGGAAAAAGCCACTGCCCCTATTATAATGAAGTAGCGCACAGCCCGCTCTTTATCTGGGACCCGCGCCTTGGCGTGAAGGGACAGAAGCGGCAAAGCCTGACGCAGACCATCGACCTCGCGCCGACAGTGCTGGAGTTTTTTGATCTGCCGATTCCTGCCGACATGACAGGCAAGCCCCTGCGCGATGTGATTGAGAGTGACACCCCCATCAGGCAAGCGGGACTGTTCGGCATGTTTGGCTCACAGATCAATGTCACCGACGGCCGGTATGTTTATATGCGCGCACCGGAGAGTGATACCAACACGCCGCTTAACCAATACACGCTGATGCCGACACACATGAGGAAAATGTATTCCGTCGAGGAGATGCGCACAGCGACCATGCATTCTGAATTTGTATTTACCAAAGGCTGTCCGGTGATGAAAATTGACGGCTCAGACGGACTTGAAGTCAAGATGCAACTTGACCGCACACACGAAAGGAACCAGAACCTGCTCTTTGATTTGCAGTCCGACCCCGAACAGAAACACCCGATCACAGATGCAGCGGTTGAACAACGGATGATTGAACTGATGATCAAGCTGATGAAAGAGCATGACGCACCGGTGGATCAGTATGAGCGGATGGGACTGAATACGAACGGCTGCTGAATCCATTGCAGATGTAACAACGATCAAATGAAAAGGCGGTAATCTGTTTTGCGTTATACAGATTGCCGCCTTTATTTTGTCATCACTGTTGCAGGAGCCACGTAAAAGAAAACAGATCTGCCTTCAGCTCTTGCACAAAAAGTCTTCGACCTGATTGGCGACGATTACGCCATAGTTCGCTGCACCCAGCCACCCGCTCATGATAATCGCAGCCGATCCTGTGTGATAAACTCCCGGAACGGCTTTCGGCAGGTTTTCCGAGACCTTCAACCCTTCGAACTTCGTGCCGAAACTCGCGCCGCGCAAGTGGCCGGTGTAGCGCTCGAATGTCTTTGGTGTTGCCGCTTCGACATAATCGATCTTGCCGCGCACGCCGGGAAGATATTTCTCCAGATGCGCCATCGCGTCTTCACAGAGATATTCTTTGCCCTTGGCGTACTCCTCAGGCGAGAGCCCGTCCCAGTCTTCATACTTCGCGTTCATGCTGGCGACGACGGTGTAACGATCAAGCCCCGGACGGGTCTTCGGATAATAAATCGAGTACGTGCGGCTGGTGACGTGCTTGTCGATCAGCGCGGCCGGATCGAACGTCGGGTGCGTCGAGGTAAAGAGCAGGTCGCCAACGTCGTCAATTTTCTCGCCCTCGCGGATACCCATATACACTTGGCAACTTCCGGTCGAGAGCCGCATCTGCTGCGTATCATGGCAAAAATCTTCCGGCAGGTTTTCCTCACCGATCAGATTCAGCGCCGTGCCTTTCAGATTCGCATTCGACAACACGCTCTTTGCGCGGATGACCTTGCCACCAACCTGCACGCCGCATGCACGGCCGTCCTGCAACAGGATCTTTTCTGCCCTTGCACGGATGGCGATGTCGACGCCGTTTTTCTCAAGCTCTGCGGCCATACTGTCGATCAGCTTGTCCGTTCCGCCTTCAAACGTGAACACGCCTTTGTTCATGAAGTTGCTGAACACGATGCCGTACGTGATCGCAGGTTCGGAAAGCGTTGAGCCGTTTGCGTACGTGATTGGCTCCATCAGTAAACGCACGACGTCGTTGCGGCCTGGGAAAAACTGCTCGAACAGTTCCGCCGTTTTCATCGACTGATCGTCGTAAAAATTCATCTCGGCAAGTGTCTTGTAAAAGTTGTCCACCGTTTCGCGCGAAATACCAAAATTATTTACGAGCTTGTCGGTGAAGTCCTCGGTCGTAAATGATGTTTCCAGTGAAAACTGCGGGTTGTCGAAAACGATCCGCGGCAACTGCACGATCGACGAAGCAATCTCTTTGTTCCAGTATTTGCGGCAGGTCTTGACCATCCCGTACGGAAAACCGTGCAGCGACACGTCAAAGATATGTCCCTTGCGGCGAAAATATGCAGCCAGCCCGCCAAGGACAAAGTGCTGTTCCAGCAGCAGCACCTTGCGGTCAAAATGCGCGAGGCGGTTAGCAGCAGTCAGCCCGCCTAAACCGGAGCCGATTACGATGACGTCATACTGGTCCTGCAGTTGATCAAGTGTTTTCATACGTTCAGTTTCTCTCTGTAATTACCGTTATAAACGCGAATCCAAAATCACGCCGCATCGCGTTTACGCGACAAGCGGTCAAAAATAAAAAAAGCGAGGCAGGTCGATAAGCCGGCTTCTGTCGTGGACGGCTATTGAACTGGACCGGCCGTTACCGACCGGCTCGAGCGCGTTACCCGGGTCTTGTGGCGGGAGGGGTCCCCCCGCGCACGCCGAAGCGTTTTCGACCCCTATTTACGTTTGCACCGGGAGGGCAGTCGCCATGCCGTTTCCGTCACCGGAACCGCGGTGGGCTCTTACCCCACCCTTTCACCCTTACCTGACGCTTTCCGAAGAAGACGCCGGGCGGTCTGCTCTCTGTTGCCTGCCCCTGAGGTTTCCCCCGGTGGGCGTTACCCACTTCCCTACCCTGTGGTGGCCGGACTTTCCTCATGCAGAAAGTCACCCTTCCGCACGCAGCCGTCTGGCCTGCCTCGCAACCGCTTAATCATACGCAAGCATCTGGCATGGTCAACCGAAACCCCGCTGGACCGGTAAAGAAATCTTTCCGCATTTCCTGAAAGCTTGCGCACGCAACCAGTGTGATCTCATCAATTTCCAAGCAATTTTTGCCGGAAAACCTTTCCGGATTCCGGCAGATTGTTAAGGCGCCGCGTTTTTATAAAATTCATTTTTAATAAAAACCCCCTGTAAAACCAGTACAAATCTGCTTCTGCAATATTGGCACGCCTCTTGCAAATTCCCGACGGGGAATTGTGAAACGTTCTTGCGCTGTGTCTGCCGGAATCCGGTAGAGACGGCGTTGTCCTGTAGAAGGAATTGGTTGCGCATGAATATCGGTTCTCTTACTCCGAATCTGACAAATGCAGATGCACGCGGCGAGTCGACTCTCAGCCAGCAGTCTACAACACAATCGCAGTCGTCACTCTCCAGCCAGACGCAAAGCAAATCCTCGCAGTCAGACAACGCAGCCGTTTTTGAACAAGGCCGGCAAAGTTTTTCCGCCTCCTCACAACAGACCGCCCAGTCGCCAGAGTCTGTTGTCATCGGTCAGATCCAGTCACTTGACTCCGACTGTACCGTGACCCTGACCGACGTCAGTGCGGATGACCCGCTCTCGATGAAGCGCTATTTTTTCAGTACTGCTCTGTGTCGGCCGACAAACGTCGCTATCGACAGAAGCACGTTGCAGCAGATGGCTGACGATCCAGTCTTTCGCTCCCAGGTGATTTCCCAGATTCAAAGGGGAATGCAAAACGCAGAAGACGAATCCCTCTCACAAGAAATGCAACTTCACGCCAGCGGCGTGATCGTCGAGTCCAACGGCCATACCACCGTATGGGGATGGCGCAGCCCGAATGTGTCAGTCGCCGCTGCTTCCGGTGAGTCGGCAGATTCGTCTTCCCAAACTCCGACAAACGAAACAGAATCACAATCACAAAAACAACCGGCATCGTCTTCCGAAGAAACCGCGCCTGCAGCAACAACTACAAATACAACCGCAGAGGCAGCCACAACCGTTACTGCTGCCGGAACAGATGCGCAATCTACAACCGAAGCTGCAAAAACAAACTCCACAACGACAACCGAGACAACTGCCCAAAAGAAAGGGATGACCGCCCGCCAAATGCGCTCAACAATCGCCTCGGTCAAGACCGCAACATCCGGTTTTGAAATCCGCCGGTCTGTACAAGCCAGCGCGATTGCAACCTCGCAAGCGCCAAAGTCGGTCACTAAAAACGAACTGTGGATTCAGCGCGACTTTAATGACTGGCAGGAATATGACCTGAATCAATCTGTCAAATCCATCTCGGTCTACCGATCCGTCCTCGATGTTGTCGCCTGAATTTCACGCACATTCTTTCTGCACTCCACTTTACCCCTTCCGCGCGTTGTATTCGCATTGTTCATCTTTATGAACTTTTTAAACCGATTTCGCTTATTTTATTTGCAAATTCTCATCTTTTATCTTTGATAAATTACATTATGATATAAAATATCGTATTCACTTCATTATTTGTCGCGAAAAGGAACTTATGTATGTCCAATGAGCGAATTTTGAAACGAAATATGAACCGCTATGCGATCCTGCAGGCTCTCCACTTTCATGGCACACAACGTCGGGGAACCCTCAGCGAGAAATGTGAAATCCGCAAATCCAGCATCACCACTATCGTCTCTGAATTGATTCAGCAAGGTGTTGTCAATGAAGATGTTCCGGGAAGTTTACGCAGCCGCCTCAGCCTTGATACCACAACGTATTACGCACTGGCAGCTTCTGTCAGCCCCGCGGCAATCTCGACCGCACGCGTCTACCTTGACGGGCGCACAACCCACCAGAACACTGCGCCCCTCCAGTCATGCCAACCGCAGGACGTTTATGCAACTCTTGCACGAAATATGCAACTTTTGCGTGACGCAGACGACGGAATCCCGCTCGGAATCGGCATCGCCTGCCCCGGCGCAATCAACCCAGACACCGGCCTGATCCAACTGGCGGCAAATCTCGGCGGCTGGCGCAATGTCAATTTGGCAGACGGGCTTCGTAACCAATTCGGCCTTCCGGTCTTTGTCGACAATGACGTCCGTTGCCAGCTCTGGTGCAGCGCGTGGTTCGACCGGATTCTGGCTCGCGACGATAACCTGCTCTACATCAGCATCGGTTCAGGCGTCTCAAGTGCCGCGATCGTCCATGGCCAGCGCGTCATCGGCAGCCGCCACGCCGCCGGTGAAATCGGCCACGTCCGCTTCGGAAACAATGGACGGCTCTGTAGCTGCGGACGACTCGACTGCCTTGAAACCTACTGCAGCCTGCCAGCGATTCTTGCTGAACTTGCCCAGGTTTTGCCTGAGCAGGATCGTCCGGTAACCGCCGCAGAAATCAGCAGCATGGCCGCGAAAAAAAACGTGATTCCGAATGTCCTCGATCGCGTCGCCGAACGGATCGCGCGCGCTGTGGCGTGGATCACTGTCGAGCTCGATCCGCAGGTGATTCTCCTCGGAACCGATGACGTTGCATTTACGCGGATTTTGGCAAAGCTGCTGGATCGTCACATCCAGAACGAACTGATGGGACTCGACATGCAGCATACTGAAATCGGCAGCGCACGCGCGATTGGTGATGCCTGCCTTTGGGGCTCTGCAGGACTGGTTATTGACAATGCCTTCAAAGAAGGGTATTTTGACGCCCATCGGATCTGAGTCGCTGTGACTGTATTTTCCGTTTTTCCACAATTTTCAAAGTCGTAAAATCCTCTGAAAGGAAATCCTCATGCAATCCATTCCACTCTGGCCTGATGCGCCTGCAGGATCAGTTGATGACTTTATCCCGACACTCGACCTGTATCCTCTGGCAGAGCGTCCGGCTGAAACACGCGGCGCGGTTCTGGTCTGCCCCGGCGGCGGTTACAGCGGACGCGCCCCGCATGAAGGCGAACCGATTGCGCAGAAACTCAACGATGCCGGAATCCCCGCGTTTGTCGTCCAATACCGTGTTGCACCTAACCGCCACCCGGCACCGATCGATGACGCAATGCGTGCGATGCGGATCATCCGCTCCCGCGCAGAAGAATGGAATATTGATCCGGAAAAAATCGCCATCCTCGGCTTCTCCGCAGGCGGCCACCTTGCAGGCAGCGTTGTCGTCCACGGTGAAGATGCAGACAGCAGCGCAAGTGACCCGCTGATGAAACTGAGCGGACGCGCCAACGCCGGAGTACTCTGCTATCCGGTACTCAGCTCGGGCGAGTTTGCCCACCGCGGATCGTTCAACAACCTGCTGGGTACAGACGCCTCCGACGAGATGCTCGCATTCATGTCGCTGGAAAAACAGGTTGATGAAAAGACACCGCCGTGTTTTCTGTGGAGCACGTCTGACGACGGCGCGGTACCGGTTCAGAACAGCCTGCTGTTTGCGATGGGTCTGCGCCAGCACAACATCCCGTTTGAGATGCATGTCTATCCAAACGGCAACCACGGCCTGGGCCTTGCTGAACAAGCCGATAACCCGCAGATCAAAAGCTGGATGCCGCACTGTATCCACTGGCTCAAGCAGATGGGCTGGTAACAACCGCACCGCACAAACACAAATTTCAAACTCCAACAAAAACGGCTCGTCCCCTACTGGCGAGCCGTTTCTTATTTGTGAAGTATCAACCAGATATCCGCTAATCAACCGACGATGAAAACAACACCTGAAGATAGCGGACGGCCATGACAAATACCGGAGATGAAAACCACCACACGCCTCCCTTGCCGCCAGCATACAGACTCGGCCATAAAATACTGATCACAACCGCAGCCGTCAGGTAAATCCGCACCGGATCGTCCCTGCCCTCTTCATTCAGAATCTGCAGGCAGAGAAAAAACGCAGGTAAACCATACGCGATGCTGCGCGTAATGTCGATCACCGAAAACGCCGTAACACATACGGCAAGCAAGGCCAGTCCCAGTAGAAACAGCATGAACCGTTGACGCCGGAGCCACAACGCAACTCCCGCGCACACGATCAGAATCCAGCCGCCCTCAAATCCGCTCCATAACCCGAGCGCGAGATTGTTCAGCTGATGAATCAGCAGGCTGATGCCGACGTTCTCCCCGTCGGTTTCAAAGCCGTACGCGGACGACAAATACCAGCGCCCCGCACCATAACCCGCCCACGCCAGATAAACCGACCAGACAACTTTTTCTTTGTGAAAACGAACAAGATCGACGGCGCCTGTACCTGTACGCAGGAAATAATACAGCCACACTAACGCCGATGCGACAAGTGCGCGCTCATCCGTCCATGCGGCAAGAAACACAAACATCCCGGGCAAAACCGAGTTCTGCCGGAATAAAAGCGCAAAGACAAGCAGGCTGATGGCAAAGCTGTCGAACATGAACCGCGATTCGACAAATCCGCTTGTGCCGGCAAATACCGACGACGCAAACAGACAACACAATATCGCCATCTGCCTGTCCCGCGTAATCCTGTAGCCCAAGAGTAGCGATGCCCACAGCAGGAGTACACTGCCGGATGCCTCCAGCAAACGGCACAGAATCACATTCGACCCGAACAGGTGGCCCGCAAGCGCCGGAAGCATCCTGAAATTCAGCTTTGCGAAATGAGAACCGGATTCGGCGTCAATGGTTGTAAACGGGTGCGCGCATTTCCACAGAAACGCCTGCGCTTCCGGCGTTGAATCCATCTGCAGAAAAACCTTCGGGTGAGGAAATGACAGAAATAGCGAAAGGACAATTGCAAGCAGCATCGTGTCCCGCCGCCAAGAACAACGCTGTGACAGGTGATGCAGTTTTGCCTGCAGAAAATGAAAACACTGCTGAATCAGGCACCATGAACTCATGCGGTCATTCTACGACTTTTCACCGCACACGCAAGGCTTGACCAGACAGCTACCAATTCTTCTTTTAT
This sequence comes from bacterium, assembly GCA_003249795.1. Lineage (GTDB taxonomy): Bacteria > Planctomycetota > SZUA-567 > SZUA-567 > SZUA-567 > SZUA-567. The sequence continues at coordinate 14,383 of QKHZ01000049.1, forward strand.
TGTTCTTGGCAAATACCGCGAAAATAATGAAGAGGAAACACAATCAAAACCCTCTAGGTTTAGGTTTTGCCTGAGAAAAGACCATAAAAAATCCGGCCCGTGGGGACTAACGGACCGGATCAGATATTGCTAAAACGTCCGCCTGATTCAGGCGTCGTCTGCATTACTATTTCTTGCAAGCCTTCTTGCAAGCCTTCTTGGCAACCTTCTTGGCCGGAGCCTTCTTTGTCACCTTCTTGGCAACCTTCTTGGCGGCTTTCTTAGCAACCTTTTTCGTTGCTTTCTTTGCGACCTTCTTTGTTACCTTCTTTGCGGCTTTCTTTGCAACTTTTTTCGCGGCCTTCTTGGCGACCTTTTTCGCTGCTTTCTTAGCCATAACCCAACCCCCTTCTTCAAAGTCCGTTCAGACAAAATCTCTTCGATGGTTTCTAAAAAATGGGAAGCGGGGGTCCCCACCCCACTTCCCGAAAGTGCTCTTAACTACTTCTTGCCTTTCAGCGCAGCCTGCGCAGCAGCCAGACGTGCAATCGGCACGCGGTACGGCGAGCAGCTGACGTAGTTCAGACCAACGCGGTGGCAGAACTCAACCGACTTCGGCTCACCACCGTGTTCGCCGCAGATACCGAGCTTGATGCCCTTGCGGGTCTTGCGGCCCAGTTCGACAGCGGTCTTGACCAGACGACCAACACCATCCTGATCCAGAACCTGGAACGGATCGTATTCGTAGATGCCGCGGTCAACGTATTCGCCCAGGAACTTGCCGGCATCGTCACGCGAGAAGCCGCAGCCCATCTGGGTCAGGTCGTTGGTACCGAAGCTGAAGAATTCGGCTTCTTCGGCAATCAGGTCGGCAGTCATTGCTGCACGCGGAACTTCGATCATCGTACCGATCATGACGTCCAGCTTCTTGATCTTCTTTTCCTTCTTGACCGCTTCGATTGTTGCCAGAACAACAGCCTTCTGGTTCTGCAGTTCCTTGACGTTGCCGACCAGCGGAATCATGATTTCCGGCTTGCTGCCCGAAACCTTGATCGCGGCTTCGACAATCGCGCGAGCCTGCATTGCCGTAACTTCCGGGTAGGTGATGCCCAAGCGGCAACCACGGTGACCCAGCATCGGGTTGAATTCGTGGAGGCTTTCAACCAGTTCCTTGATTTCAACCGGCTTGACGCCCATCTGCTTGGCCATTTCAGCCTGTCCCTTTGCATCCTGCGGCAGGAATTCGTGGAGTGGCGGATCCAACAGACGAACGGTGCATGCGCGGCCCTTGAGAGCCTTGAACATGCCGATGAAGTCGTTACGCTGCAGCGGCAGAAGTTCGGCCAGAGCCTTTTCATACTGGGCGATAGCAGCCATCGACTTCTTGCAGGCCTTCAGTTCGATCTTCAGGTCGTCGAGGTTGTCGATCATGCAGGCGTTCTTCATCTTCTTCACGGTTTCAGCAACCAGAATCAGCTTGCGGAAGCTGATGATACGCTTGCCTTCGAAGAACATGTGTTCTGTACGGCAGAGGCCGACGCCTTCAGCACCGAACTTGACAGCGACTTCGGTATCGTGCGGCGTATCTGCATTGGTGCGGACGCCGATCTGACGATACTTGTCTGCCCACTGCATGATCTGGCCGAACGGGCCGGTCAGCTTCGGATCTTCGGTCGCGATCTGGCCGAAGTAGATGACACCGGTCGAACCATTGAGGCTGATCCAGTCACCTTCTTTCAGGGTCTTGCCACCAGCCTTGAGCGTCTTGGCTTTGTAGTCAAGAGCGACTTCGCCAGCACCGGCGACACAGCAGGTACCCATACCGCGGGCAACAACTGCTGCGTGTGAGGTCATGCCGCCGCGTGAGGTAAGGATACCCTTCGCAACAGCCATACCACCGATGTCTTCCGGTGAGGTTTCGATACGGCAGAGGATAACGCTCTTGCCGGATGCGGCCCACTTTTCAGCGACTTCAGCGCTGAACACGATCTGGCCGGTTGCAGCACCAGGACTTGCCGGCAGGCCCTTGGACAATACCAATGCCTTCTTTTCCGCAGCAGCGACAAAGGTCGGGTGCAGGAGCTGGTCGAGAGCTTCCGGCGGAACGCGCAGAACCGCTTCCTTCTCGGTCAGCATCTTTTCCTTTACCATGTCGGCAGCAACCTGAACGTGCGCAGCAGCTGTACGCTTACCATTACGCGTCTGAAGCATATAGAGCTTGCCGCGTTCGATGGTGAACTCGAGGTCCTGCATGTCGCGGTAGTGCTTTTCGAGCTTCGTGCGGATGTCGCAGAGCTGCTTGTAGCTCTTCGGGTCTGTCTTTGCCAGCTGGCTGATCGGAAGCGGTGTGCGGATACCGGCCACAACGTCTTCACCCTGGGCGTTCATCAGGTATTCACCGTAGAACTTGTTTTCACCGGTCGACGGGTTGCGCGTAAAGGCAACACCCGTACCGGATGTTTCACCCATGTTTCCGAAGACCATCGACTGGACGTTGACAGCGGTACCGAGAAGACCGCGGATGTCGTTCAGCTGACGATACTTGATCGCGCGCGGGTTGTTCCACGAGCCGAACACCGCATTAATCGCACAGCTCAGCTGTTCACGTGCGTCCTGCGGGAACTTCTGCTTTGCCTTGACATAAACCTTCTCATAAGCGGCAACCACAGCCTTCAGGCCATCAACGTCGAGGTCAGTATCCTGTTTCGCCTTGCGAGCCTTCTTGACGCTGTCGAGAGCGTGTTCGAAGTCGTGGTGTTCAATACCGAGAACAACGTCAACAAACATCTGCATGAAGCGGCGGTAGGAGTCCCACGCAAAACGTTCGTTACCAGTGAGCTTGATCAGCGCCGGCAGCGTGTTCTTGTTCAGACCGAGGTTCAGAACCGTATCCATCATACCCGGCATCGAAGCGGCAGCACCTGAACGGACAGAAACAAGCAGGGGGTTGTCACCCTTGCC
>QKHZ01000047.1 GCA_003249795.1 bacterium
GCAGACAAGACGCTTGACCCGAAGACAATGGAAGAAGCGTATGTCGATACGGGAACGATGGCGAACTCCGGTTCCTTTACCGGTCGCAACAACCGCGAAGCGATGAGTGATATCATCAAGTGGCTGGGCGAAAAAGGCTATGGTGAAGGCACGATCAACTTCCGCCTGCGCGACTGGCTGCTTAGCCGCCAGCGGTATTGGGGCGCACCGATTCCGGTGATCTACTGCGATACGTGCGGAACGGTTCCGGTGCCGGAAAAAGACTTGCCGGTGAAGCTGCCGACCGACGCAAAGTTCAAAGACAGCAGCGGCGGAAATCCGCTTGCTTCGTCTGAGTCGTATGTAAATTGCATCTGTCCCAAGTGCGGGAAACCTGCCAAGCGCGAGACAGATACGATGGACACTTTTGTAGATTCGTCGTGGTATTTTCTGCGGTATTGCGATGCGCGTAACGACGGCGCTGTCTTTGATCCGGAGAAGGCAAAATATTGGATGCCGGTGGACCAGTATATCGGCGGGATCGAACACGCGACGATGCACCTGATTTATGCGCGGTTCTTTACGATGGTGATCCATGATCTCGGGCTGATCGATTTTGAAGAACCGTTTACGCGTCTGTTCTGTCAGGGCATGGTTTGTAAGACCGCGTATTACTGTGAAGACTGCAAGTGGCTGCCGGAAGACAAGGTCGTCGGCGGTACGCGCAAAGGCGATGCCGTTGTCGGCGGAACCTGTGCGACCTGCGGCAAACCTGTTCGCCACGAGATGACCAAAATTTCGAAGTCGAAACTCAATATTGTTGACCCCGATAAGATGCTGGACCAGTACGGCGCCGATGCGGTGCGGTTGAATATGTTGTCGGATACGCCGCCGGACCGGATGCAGATCTGGAGTAACGACGGTTTGAACGGCGCATGGCGGTTGGTGAACCGTTTATGGTCGCTAGTGATTGAAAGCCTTGAAAAGGTTGCGCCGATTGGTGAGGATATGCCATCGCAGATCGACTCGCGGAACAAGGAACTGCGTCGCCGTGTGCACCAGTGCATCGGCAGCGTGACCGATGCGATTGAAGGCGGCTTCCACTTCAATACCGCCATCGCCCGGTGCAACGAGGTGCTGAACTTCCTTAAAGGGAAAGATTTCCAGCGCAAGGTTGTCAACCCCGTAGTCCTGCGTGAGACGCTTGAGACCGTGCTGCGGATTCTGTCGCCGATTGTTCCGCATATGGCAGAAGAACTGTGGCAGAAGCTGGGGCATGCGGAAAGCATTTTCCTTGCCGGTTGGCCGGAAGCCGATCAGGCTGTTGCGCGCGTTGAAAAGGTCGAGATCCCTGTGCAGGTAAACGGCAAGGTTCGTGCCCGCATCGAAGTCGCGCCGGAGACGACGGCCGAAGTGCTGGAGGCGGTTGCCAAAAGTAACGAGACGATTGCCGCGCTGATTGCGGGCAAGGAGATTGCCAAGGTGATTGTGGTGCCGGGGCGTCTTGTCAATATTGCGGTAAAGGGATAAATTCTCGGGCCGGTCTTTCGGGGCCGGCCTTTTCTTTTTCATGAAGGGACGCGCGTGGCTGGTGAAATTGAAGGCTTGATCATTGATTTGCTCCATAAGGAAAAACGGCCGATGGACGCGGTTGAAATCGCGGCGGCAATCGGTGAGAAGGAGAAGTCTGTCAGTCGCGCGTTGGGGCGTCTGGCGAGTGTGCATGAACTGAAGCGTGCCGGGGCGGGAAAGTTCGTCGCTGCGCGCGGAAGGTAGCGTCGTCGTTCATATTCTCTTTTCGGCGTTTTCTGCTTTTGCAGGGATTGCGTAAAGACTTTGCTGCGGGGCTGGAGGATGATGCCGGATGACAAAATCATCATCACTAAAAAAAACGAAACAGCAGTCACCTGCATGCAAGACAAGTCGTCGCAGGGCTCAGACAAAGAGTGCGGATGGAGATGCTGCATCGGTTGAGCGCAAAGAGCGGATGAAAAAAATCCTGAAGGCACTGGCGAAACTTTATCCGCAGGCCGAGTGCGAGTTGGATGTGGCAACGCCGCTGGAGGTGCTGGTTGCGACGGTTCTGTCTGCGCAGTGTACCGACAAAAAAGTGAATCAGGTTACACCTGCGCTTTTTGAAAAATATCCGAACCCTCAGTCGTATGCCAAGGCGAAGGTTTCGGATGTGGAGAAGATAATACGCACACTTGGCCTTTTTCGCGCAAAGGCGAAGAGTCTTGTCGCTGCCGGAAAAATGCTGGTTGAAGAGTTTGGCGCGGAGGTGCCGGATACGCTTGACGAACTTGTCAAACTTCCCGGTGTCGGCCGAAAGACTGCCAACTGCGTTCTGGTAAACGGGTTTAACAAGCCCGGAATTATGTGCGATACACACTGCTGTCGTTTGAGCCTGCGCTTGGGGCTGACTGAATCGAAAGATCCTGTTCATGTCGAATTCGATCTGGCAAAGCTGATGGCACCGAAGGATTGGGGGCTGTTCAGTCACAGGATTATTTTACATGGCCGCCGCGTGTGCCATGCACGAAAGCCGGAGTGCGGGCGTTGTTCGATGAACGGATTTTGTCCGTCAGCTTCTGCGGGAGATGATCGTGCTGGATGATCTTCAGGAACTTCTCGGTTTTCGCTTTTCCGATCCGCATCTGCTGGAGAGTGCGATGACACACTCAAGCGGCGCACAGGAGAAGGAAGGCAATAACGAGCGCATGGAGTTTTTCGGCGACGCGATTCTTGACCTGATCGTCAGTGAGTATCTTTTTCATGCCTGCCCGAAATATCGGGAAGGGGAACTGACCGAGGGTAAGGCCAGTGTTGTGCGCCGATCGACGCTTGCAGAGGTCGGCAGACGGATCGGTTTGCGCGAGTATATCCATCTTGGCCGCGGGATTGTCGGCACCAGCAAGCTGCCGGACTCTGTGTACGCCAATGTTTGGGAGGCGATTATCGCGGCGGTTTATCTTGACGGCGGGTTTGATGCGGCCAAGGCATTGGTCTTGCGTCATTTTATTCCTGAGCTTGAGCAGGCGACAAATATCTCCGGCATCAAAAACGCAAAGTCGGTATTGCAGGAGTGGTCGCAGCGGACGAATAACATTACGCCGACCTATCAGGCGCTGCAGGAAACGGGGCCTGAGCATCGCAAACAGTTTGAGGTTGCGGTGTATATTGAAGGTGTGGAAGTCGGTCGCGGCTGGGGGAAGAATAAGAAACAGGCTGAGCAGGCTGCCGCCGAGTGTGCATTGCGCGAGGCGGGGCTCTTGACCGATGAATCTGTTGAATAACATCCGAACGGATTGATTCGTTCAAAGTATGCCGTGCAGGCAGACAGAAAGTGGAGTTTCATGGCAAAACGAGACCAGAAACAGCGGAAAGGCAAGACCCAAGTGCTGACGGCAGAGGCTGCGCCTGATCGCGGGGCGTCTGCTGGACAAACGCAGGATGAAGACGACGAAGTTCCGCAGAAATCGGGCGGGATGGTCATGATGGAGCAGGTGCTGTGGATCGGTGCGGCAGTCATGGCGGCGCTCTTGCTAAGGTGGGGCGTGGTTGAACTGTTCACAATTCCGACCGGTAGCATGGAGCCGACGCTGCACGGACGTACCGACGGTGGTGACCGGATTCTTTGTACCAAGTGGACGTATCGTTTGCGCAAGCCTAACCGGTGGGAAGTGATTGTCTTCAAGTTTCCATATGAGCAGGCGCTGCGGGTGGGGCATCGCAATTCGGTTGCCGCAAAATATAAAAAAGAAAACTTCATTAAACGATGTGTGGGGTTGCCGGGAGAAACAATCCGGCTTTATCACGGCGACGTGTATGTGAAGCAGGGAAAAGACGGTTTTGTGCGGCAGATCAAGCCTGATTCTGTGCAGCGCAAAATGTGGATTCCTGTGTATGCGGAAGATTTTTCGGATTTGAGTGCGGATGATCTGGCGGCGTTCTGGAAAAGCAGCGGGACAGGGCAGGTGAGTGTGACCGGCGCGCACACGTTGAAGATCGAAACCGCAGGCCACGCGCATTTGACATATCAACCCCGCACCCGCCAGCAGACGCCACTGGAAGGGGTTCCTGACCGGTATGTCCGCAGGCAGGTGATGACTTTCTGTTGTCCGGAGTGTGGTGCCGAGTCGATGAAAACCTTCTGGAATCAGAAGATCGCGGCGCGTTGTCCCAAGTGTGGCGCGTATCTGCTCGAAAATGCGGTGACCGATTACCAGAGGCGCAGCAGTTTATATATGCCGCCTTCGCACCCGCTGGTCACATGGCATGAAGGCGACGGTGACGGCGGCGCATATGTCACCAGAAATACGCCGTGGCATGAGGTGCCGGATCTGCGCGTGTGTTTCCGTTTTCAAAAGGTCGGTGAAGCGGTTGAGATTGCTGCCGAGTTGCGCGATAACGCCCGATTGACCGAAGCGCGGTTGTTACTTGGAAAAGAAAACGTCATTATGCTCTGCCAGCAGGGGCGTCCGTTGGTACAGATTCCGCTGAAGCTGTCGGATCAGTCGTGGCATGAGTTTGAGTTTTATCAGGTCGAGGGTGTGGCGCGGCTCTTTATTGACGGGGCTTCGGTCATTGAGCAGGAGTTGCCTGTCGTTACGCAGGCGTCAGAAGAGCAGATCGGGACCGGTATCCGTCTGGAGGTGGCAAAGGGCACGGCCGAGCTTGACAATCTGAGCATTGACCGCGATGTGTACTATTATGCCGACCCTGACAGCCTCTTTCTTGCCGACGGGATCTATGCGGTGCCGGAGGACAATGTCGTCGCTCTTGGAGATAACTGCCCCGCCTCAAACGATTCGCGCAACTGGGGGCCGGTGCCGGTCGAGAATCTGCAGGGGCCTGCCGTTTGCGTGTGGTGGCCGCCGCATCGGGCGCACCTGCTTCGTTAATCCTTTTTGCTTAAATGAGTTAGCGCGAATGGAATGTCGTGGTGAAAGTGAAACGCGGGGCGGAATGCTGCCGGTTTTTTCCTTAGGGTTTTATGAGGAATCTGGTATACTCTGCGTTATTCGGAATTTGTTGAGTCTGTATTTTATTGCAGGCTGTGATTTGTATTTGTGGCTTTGGCGGAGAATGCATTAAGCTTCCGGTCAGGTCAATTAATAAAACGGTTGTTTTCAGAGGAGGCCTTCCATGCCGTTATTGGAAGTGCGTGGACTGCAGAAGACGTATACTGGTCGCCGTGTTGTTGACGGCGTTGATTTTCATGTAGGCCGTGCGGAGATCGTGGGGCTGCTTGGCCCGAATGGTGCGGGAAAAACTACGACGTTCCGGATGGTCATGGGCATGATCCGCAGCGAATCGGGTGCGGTCAAGCTTGCGGGTGAAGATATCTCGAAGCTGCCGATGTATCAGCGCGCGCGTCGCGGGATGGGATATCTGTCACAGGAGCCGAGTATCTTCCGCAATCTTTCGGTGGAAGATAATGTCATGGCGGTGCTGGAGACGCAGGAGTATTCCCGGCGTGAGAGGCAGGAACGTCTTGCGGAACTGTTGACAGATCTCGGGTTGTCACGGTTGTCGCAGAGTATCGCATATACCCTCTCTGGTGGTGAACGCCGACGCTTGGAGATCAGCCGGGCGCTGGTGACGAATCCTGAAATTCTGTTGTTGGATGAACCGTTCAGTGGTGTCGACCCGAAGGCGTGTTCCGATATTCAGAAAATTATCTCGCAGCTTCGGATGAGCGGGATGAGTATTCTCCTGACCGACCACAATGTGTTTGAAACTTTCACCATTGCTGACCGCGTGTATATTATTCATGATGGCCGCGTACTCAAGCACGGCACGCCTGAGGATCTGGTCAACGACAAGCAGGCGCAGCGGCTGTACCTCGGCGACAAGTTCGACGAATTCGGCGAAGCCTTCCAGCGCCTGCGCAAGCAGATCGCTGAAAAAGGACAGGCAACGCCGACGCCGCGGATCGGGCGCACTACGCGGATCATCCGCTTGGAAGAGGCTGAACACCGCCGTAAGCTTGGCGACAATAAAGCCGATGCCGGTTCGGATGCAGTCTCTGCCGCTGCGCAACCGGATGCCGCTTCAGGGCAAGGCCAGGACGAGCAGACGAGGCTCTAGGGTGGTTGAGGCTGCAGCGCTGAAACGGTGCGGTTGGGCTGGCGACGATCCTGACTATATCCGCTATCATGATGAAGAATGGGGGCGTCCGGTTCATGATGACCGGACGCTTTTTGCCATGCTGGTGCTGGAAGGGTTTCAATCCGGCCTCTCATGGCTGACGATTTTGAAAAAACGTGAAAATTTCCGCAAGGCGTTCAAGAACTGGAGCATTCAGAAAATAGCGAAGTTTACCGAAGCGGATGTCTTGCGGCTGTTGGATGATGCAGGCATTATCCGTAACCGCTTGAAGATTCAGGCAGCGGTGAAAAATGCGCAGGCGTTTTTGCAGGTGCAGAAAGAGTTCGGCAGCTTTGATCAATATTTCTGGAGCTTTTCCGGTGGCAAGCCGCTGCCGCTCGCAAAGCGCGTGAGAGACTGGAAAAAACTTCCCGCCCAGACGCCACTATCGCAGGCGATGAGCAAAGATTTGAAAAAACGCGGATTCGCTTTTGTCGGCCCGACTGTTTGTTATGCTTATATGCAGGCGGTGGGGATGGTTGACGACCACACGGCTGACTGTTTTCTGGCAAAGGACGCAACGCAAAAACGATAAGCGCTTCGGGTCAGGAAGCCTGACTATCTCCGATAAAAAATCCTCCGCAGAAAATGCCGGAGGATTTTTCGTAAAATAAAATTGAGAAGGCTGTGTGCGCTATTTGCGTTTGAGCAGGTCTTCCGCTTGCGCGGGCATCGCCGATGACTCGCCGCCGGTCAGCTTTTTGAAAACTCTTCGCGTCACAAACAGTCCGCCTGAGAGGCCGAGAAACAGTGAGTATCCGGCAATCAGCGGGATCAGTGATTGCTTTTTTTCATCCAGTCCTGTTTCTGTGAACTCGCGCAGGCCGAGAAGGCTGCCGACAAACAGAATCGTGGTGATGATTGTGCAGGTTCCGAAAAAGCTGAGGCTTCCCCAAAAGACCCATGCAGTGACATCTTTGCCGCGTTTCTGTGCCTCAGGTGCGAACTTCTTGGCGATCCAGAATGCAATCATGATCACAATCGCGACGGCGATGAGTTGTGCGATAGTGGTTGGGGTCATATGTGTCTCCTTTTTGACTTCTGCGTTTTTTTCAGGCCTTTTGTGGTCGAGGCCACGGATATTCTTCCAGTCTGTGTTTTTCGTAAATATGTAAAAAACTAAACCGTAACAGTACGCGATTCGGTCAGATTGTGCAATCCTTTCTCTGCTTTTCTGCCGGATTGTGTTGAGGGACTGTGCGATGCTGCAACCGGTTCGGGTAAAAGATATTCCGGATTTTTGTGCGTGATGATGGTCGCTTCATTGACGGAAAATCCAAAAAACAGCTTTAGTTATCGGACGTACCGCCGAGTAATCAAGGGCAACGCAGTTTCATGGACGAGTCTTTTCGGCACGGATCGCCGGTTGCCTGAAGGGTTGGCACATTGCCGCGGCCTTTTATGCATGTGATATCCCCGACGTTTCGGTATGCCCGCTACAGGGAGCGGGTTAACCGTTTGCCTCCCACGCAGGCAGGTTGTCTGAAAACTTGTTCAAGGAGTTCGTCATGACCGCATCCAGTTGGTTTTCTCTTCTTTCGTCAAACCTTTCATCTTCAACCTCATCGTCTCTTTATTCTGACAGTACATCGGACGATACCGACTCCGGATCGGGGACAGATTTGTTTTCATCGCTTTTGTCGGAACAACTGGATTCGACTGCAAGTGTTGATGGCGATTCGATCGATGAGATTATGGATCAGGCCAGTCAAAATGTCTCGTCTCGATTGCAGATTTCATCGACGGTGATCGAGTGGTTGCGTGAGAGGCTGAGCAATGACTCAGACGAGTCCGGCCAAAGTGTGAGCGCCTTTGATGATTTGCTTGGATGGTTTGGCCAGACTGGGCAGGATATGGTTGACAGCCTTCTTGAAATCCTTTACGGACAGACGACGAGTCAGGCGTCTTCGACTATAGACGGACTATCTTCGGCGCGTGCTTGGGCTCAGGAGGTCAGTGGCAGCGCCGATGTGTCTGTCCAATCGATCGAAACGCTCTATCAGGGAAGCGTACAGATCCAGACGATTCAGGTCGAACTCACTGTCGAGCAGGCCGAAGAGTTGATGAGCGCCAATAGTGACCAGGAGTGGGGCGGGACGATTCAGTTCACCAGTACAGAGGTCAGCGTAACGGTGACGCTGACATATATCGATCCGATTGTGCTGGATCTGGAAGGAGACGGCCTGGATCTACTCAGTGTTGACGAAGGCGTTTCGTTTGATATGACCGGCACCGGCGAGAGCCAACAGACGGGCTTTATCTCAGGCGATGATGCGCTGCTGTTTCTGGATGAAAACGGAAACGGCTTGCTGGATGACGGCAACGAACTGTTCGGTGATCAGGACGGTTATACCGATGGCTTTGCAGAACTCGCAAGTTACGACGATAATCAGGATGGTGTTATCGACGCGCAGGACAGTGTGTATGCAAACCTTCAAGTGTATCAGGATTTAAACGGTGACGGATTGTGTTCGACCGATGAAGTGCAGACTCTGGCTGAGGCTGGAGTCGAAGCGATATTTCTGAATGCAACACAGGTTGATGAGGAAGATGAATCCGGAAACAAAATATCCGCGGTATCATCTTTTCTGACCAGTGACGGCGAAGTCGGCCAGGTTGCCGATGTTCTCTTTGCCGTACAGACCGAAGACGGGGGGGCTGAAAGTGATGCGGTCATTTCATAGACTCGTGGTGAGTGTTTTTTGAGGAGCGTTTCGATAATCGGCAGGCCTGAATCAGATGCTGATCAGGTTGATCCGTTCCGACGGGTCGATCTGATCGATAATCCCGACAAGCCGCCGCCGTTCTTCCATCGTCGCAAGTGCATCCTCGACAAATTTAGGAAGCGTTGTTTTGGGGAAGGTTTGCAGGTCAACGCGCAGTTGTTTGATCTTGTTCAGAATACGCGTCGTTTCCTGCGCCCGTTGCAGCATCGCCTGCAGTAAAACAAGGTTGGCACGGTTTTTCAGGATCGGATTCTGAATCTGGTAGAGGATATCCTGATACTGCAGCCGTTTCTCCAGCGTCGGAAGCGTCTTGGCCAACTCCAGCGGATTCATGATGACTTCGGCAGGAAGCATTTCGTTATTAATAGTTTCCCGGGGTTCTTCAGCCTGATCTGCGTCAGTCTCTTCCGGCCGGCTGTTTGTTGGCTGGGACACTGTTTTGTGGTGACGGCTGCGGTTGGGGGTTGTTTTTTTTGATGAGTCGCTGCCGTTAGTTTCTTCTTCTGCCTTTGCCTCATCTTCTGCAATTGTTTTGGACAGTTCAATAATTCGGCCTTCCAGGCGTCTTTCCAATTCAAAAATTCGTGAGTGTCGGGCCCACCGGTGCGGTTCAATCAACTGGTTCCACCAGCGCAGGCGTGGTGCCAGCAATTCAATGCAGTCAGCCGGGTATTCACCGCGTTCGATCATATCCAGTTTTTTGGGCATATCGTTTGCGGCACGGATGGATGAGGAAATAATGAACCAGCTTAGCAGCAGGATGGCGATTGCGAAAAAGATATAAGAAACATCAGCGTTGATTGTATAGCAGACTCCGCCTGTGGCACCAAAGATCAGTACGCCAAGGATTGGCGGATGCGGGTGGTTTTCTTCCCAGCGTTTTTGCATTTCCTCCGCGGTTTTTGCGCGCAGGACTTGGCTTAAGTTGCCAGCAAGCATCAGGTCTTCGTAAGTTTCCGCGCCTTCATGAATCATAAATGCAATTTCTCCAGTTTCAGGTAATTATATGAATCCAATCTGTTGCTTCCATTACTTTTATTGCTGCAGGCGGTTGATCGTGACAGATTCCTGTTGTTTTGGTATTTGGGATAATCGCTGGTTGAATGCATCAAGATTGCCTGCTGATTTCTTGTCTTACGTCTTGTGGAAAAAATGTAACGCGTTATCATGTCAGGGTGATAACATAATAATGCTAATGCTGGATTGTGTGGGTGCCTGTATGGGTTTGAGGGAGTGGAATATGTTCTGTCGTTCATCTTGTATGTTTTTGTTTTCTTTTATGCTACTTTTGTGCATGAGTGGCTATCCGATTCTGGCTGAAGAAACGCAACCGTCGAATTCTGATACAGAACAGATGACTGGCCGCCAAATCATGGATCTGAATAAGAAATACCACTGTGTTGCTGTGGAATCGAGTACGGAAGTTCTTGTTCTTGTTGACCGTAGTGGCGCTAAAGAGGTGCGAAACATGAAGCGTTATTCAAAGGATTTTCCGAGTATGGAAAATCACGAAAATAAACTGAACCGTTCGCTCATCGTCTTTGATGAGCCTGCGAGTATTCGTGGAACTGCGCTGTTGTCATGGGAGCAGAATACGCGCGACGACGACCAGTGGCTATATCTGCCTTCGCAACACAAAACACATCGCATCGCCTCCGGTAATAAAAAGAGCTATTTTATGGGAACGGATTTCACCTATGAGGATATGGAGGTCGATGACCTTGATGAATATCATTACGAGCGTAGCAAAGATGAAACCGTTGACGGTCAATTGTGCTTTGTCCTGATGGCAAAGCCTGCTGATGAGGCGAAAGCGAGTAAGAGCGCATATGTGTACCGGAAACTGTGGATTCGGCAGGATATTTACTTCCCGCTAAAAATCGAATTTTACGGACGGGGCGACCGTCTGATCAAAACATTAACCAATCATGAGCTCTTCAAAATCGACGGGACGGAAAACGCTTACAGGGCGCGCAAGTCGATTATGGATAATGTTTCATTGAAGCATAAAACCCTCAAGGGATTGAAAGATGTTGATTTAAATAGCGATATCGCCGACGAGGTTTTTACAGAACGTTATATCCTCAGCGAAAAGCATATTCAATAATGTTGCCCTCGGGGCATTTACGCTTTGATGTAAACGGGAGAGACGTTTGAATTACCTCATCAATTTTTCAAGACGGCATCCGGCTGTGGTATCGCTGATGCTGCTGATTGCGACTGTGATTGCACTGTATCATTGCCGTAAAGTGCATCTTGACTCATCAACCGAAGTATTTATGGTCAAGAATGACCCTCAGCGGAATTATTATCAGGAAAGCCTCGATCTTTTCGGTTCTGATCTGATTACGGTTGTTTTCATCAAGGACAAGAACCTTTTCTCTCCTAAGCAGCTTGAATGCATTGACCGTCTTGTTCGTGATCTGGAGCAAATCAAGCACGTCGATAAGATCGAGAGCCTTTTTACTCTTGATAATATTAAAAATCAGGACGGGATGCTGAGTACCAACCGGTTGATGGATTATCCTCCGCAGACGCAGGAGGAGGCCGATCAGATCTTGGCGGATGCGAAAGCGAACAATATTTATCGTAATAACCTCGTTTCCGATGACGGTCAATCGACTTCAATCAACATTTATATGGAGCCACGTGTTCCTGATAGCGATTTTCAGGATAACATGTGCATCGCCGTTGAAGCGGTCGTTGAGAAATACCGGTCGGAATTCGGCGAGATCTTCCAACTTGGAACGCCATACTCGACCACTACGGTTTCAGCTTTGATGCAGCAGGATCAGAACGTCCTGTTTCCGGTTTGTCTTATGGTTGTGCTTCTCACAGCCGCCATCAGCATGCGTTCGCCAAGTGGTGCGATCCTGCCGTTTTTAACGACGGCCCTCAGCGTAATCTGGACGCTGGGATTTATGGGTTACATGGATCTTCCCCTGACGCTGCTGAGCTTTATCATTCCGTCGCTTGTTGCCGTAATCGGGTCTACTGAAGATATGCACATTCTTTCGGAATATATGGAAGGAATGCACGAATGCAACTCGGACCGTCTTAAGGCGATTGAGTATATGAGCCGTAAACTTGGAGTGGCTTTGCTTCTCACCTCAGTCACGACGTTTGCGGGATTTATTTCCATTTCGGCCAATCAAATTCAGGGGTTGCGTGAATTCGGCTACAGTGCGGGATTCGGATTATTTGTGAATCCTCTGATTACCGTGATGGTTGCGCCGATCTATCTACGTTATTTTGGGCCACGCTACCGCATGCAGACGGGGTCAATCCATATTATTGAACGCCTGTTCGAAATACTGACGCAAGGTGTTATCCGGCTTACGACAACCAGAGGCCGCCAGTTGATCGTCGGCTTTCTTGCCGTAGCCGTATTCTGTGTGGTTCTGATTCCAAATGTGCGCTTCGATAACAGTATTTATGGCTTTTTCAGAAAAGATTCGGAAATTATCCGTCGCTTTAATGTGCTAACAGATGAGTTGTGCGGTTCTGGCACGTTTTTTCTGCGGATTGACGGAGGTCATAAGGGCGATTTTTTTAAGCCAGAGAATCTGGAGTTTGTCGCCCGGGTTCAGGATGAAATGGTTAAGCAGGGGTTGGCTGACAAAACAACCTCTCTTACCGATTATCTAAAGCTGATTAACCGAGAAATGAATGATGGGAATCCGGAGTTTTACCGCATTCCGGATCAGGAGAAAAGCGTTTCCGAGTACATGCTGTTCCTGCACCGGGATGATATCTCAACGTATATTACAAACGATGCTGATCATATTAATATCCTGGTTCGTCACCACTGGTATTCATCTGCGGAGTTGCAGGTCGCTCTTGATAAACTGCAGATACTGATGGATGAGATCATTCCTTCTCATTATTCCGGGCATGCGACCGGTGAGGGTATCCTTGTATTTAAAGCTGCCGATACGATCATCACCGGACAGGTTCGTGGGCTTGTTTTTATTGCCGTGATTGTGTTCCTGTTGATTTCGCTGCTTTTTCTTAACATGAAGGCCGGGTTTATTTCACTTTTGCCCAATCTGTTTCCTGTTACGGTAGCATTTGCCACGATGGCATTGTTTGATATTCCGTTTAACTCAGGAACAGGGATGGTCGCTGTTATTTCGGTTGGAATTGCTATTGACGACACTGTCCATTTTATGGCCCGTTTTCAGCAGGAAATGAGATGTCTGCAAAACGCTTCTGCAGCCATTGCAGCGACGATTCGCTCGGAGATCAGGCCGGCGGTATGCACCTCGTTGGCGTTATCGACTGGTTTTATCGTTCTGCTCAATTCTCATTTTCTTCCGATTGAGTATTTCGGTTTTCTGTCTGCCGTTGTCATGCTCTGTGCGTTGATGACAGATTTGCTGCTGACGCCAACGTTACTGACCAACGTTTCGCTGATTAATTTGTATGAATTTCTGGAAGTGGAAATTCAAAACGATGTGGTTAACAAATCCGCGCTTTTTCAGGGAATGTCGCGGTGGCAGATCAAGAAGATTGTTCTTCTGGGTAAACTTGAATCATTCGATTCCAGAAAGGTTGCAATTCGCGAAGGGGAGTTTGGTGATTCGTTACTGTTGATTCTTGAAGGGAAGGCCGATGTCTTTTGCGGCAAAGATGATACGCAGGTGCAATTGAGTTCGTTATCTCCTGGTGATGTCTTTGGCGAAGTCGCTTTTTCCCACCCCGGCAGCCGTTCGGCAACCGTAATCGCAACCGAGCCGCTCAAGGCTATTAGCCTTTCGCATGATTGCTTGAACCGGATCAGCCGCGCATATCCCTGGACCGCTTCAACTTTACTTCACAATATTGTCAGTATTATAGGCAATCGACTCGGAGATACAAACCGAACCATTATAGCAAGCACTCAGACGAATGATTTGCCAGGGGAGTAGATGTCGAACTATATTTCCCATACTCTCCTGTGTGTGGCTCTATCCTTATTTTTCATTTCCCTGATCCTGCTCAGCCCCCCGTTATATGCAGAGGACTCGAATGCAAATTTGCTTGGTGAATTGGACTCTTTGCTGGATGAGGCGGCTCTAAAAAAGGAAACTCCTCAAGGGAAAACCGGCACAGGCGAAGACCTGCTTGATAGCTTGCTTTCTGGCGATATTGATGCCGATTCCCACGAACCGGCTGGCAGCTCCAGCAAATCGTCGTCACGCAATGACTTGTTCACGAAGTTTTCCGACAATCTCAGCGGGAGTTTGATGACTCGCTATACCCAATATATTGATAAACCGACAAAGAGATATAACGACGATGTTTTCACCCGTCAGGCCTTTTCTGAAACCCGACTGGAGTTGTCGACATGGACGGGAACTGAGAACTGGCGGTTTAAAGTTTCGGCATGGGCCGAAGCGGATAATCTGGATGATACGTGGAAACGGGAAAGTGAAGGCCTAAAGCTTATTCAAGACCGTGACCGTCAGCGGCAACATGTCGAGCTGAACGAAATCTACTATCGGCTTTATGGTCATCGTTGGGATCTGACTGTCGGAAAGACAATGCTGGAGAATGGTGTCGGAACGATTTACTCGCCTGCGGACGCTTATGGTGCTGCCGATTACACCGATCCGCTCAATCCCAAAGACCTTGGCCGTTGGATAGCACAGGTCGATAAATATTTTTCAGACAAATGGACACTGACCGGTGCGTTTCTGCCGATTCAGCCAGTATCCAAAAAACCACATGCAAATTCCCGATGGATGACGGTTTATTCTGACTCATATGCTGCGGCTTTTCCTGGATTGGCTGCAGGTACGAGTTTGGTGGATCAGGAAGTTCCGAATATCTGTTGGGATAACGCCTCGGCGTTTGCGCGGATCAAGGGGACTGTCAAGGGTTGGGATCTGTTTGTGTCCGGTTATTATGGTTTGGGTAATGAGTATGTCGTCGTCGATGAAGGCCATCTGGTTTCACAATACATGTTCTTCGATAGCTATAGTTATTGGCTGCCGGATCCGAAGATGATGATGCCCCATGTGACGCAGGCTACGGCAGGTTTTTCCACTACATGGAATAACTGGGAATTTCACGGTGAAGCGCTGTTGAACCATACTCATTCCAGCGAGGATGATGATTTCGTCCAGACGATGATCGGCGTGACGGTGACTTTGGATTACGACTGGATCAAACGGTTGCATCTGCAAAAGATCGATCTGACAAACGAATACGGTCGGGAAATTATGCTTGATGAATACTCCAGCCGTCGTGTTCTGCAAAGTTCGAAACAGGCGCGTCTGGGGGATGATGATTTGTGTACCCGCGCCGATTTCAAATTTAATGAGAAGTTGCACTTATGCTATCTTCATGCTTATCAGAGGACGCTGCACGGGCGTTTTCATTCCCTTGACCTTGAATATGAGTATTTTCAAAATAAATTCATCCGTCTTGAGTATGACCGCTTCAGCGGCTCGGACACAAGTTATCTCGGACGCTGGGACAACAACGACCGGCTTACTGTTGAAATGGAAATAAAGTTTTAGCTCCCCCTTCCATTCGTTACATCATCAGTTCCTGTATCTTCGCATATGTTTTCTTTCTTGCAGAAAATATGCAGCACGTTATCATGTCGGCGTGTCACATGGGTGGCAAAATTCTGAATAAAGAAAACTCTGAGGATGAGGTGAATCGGATGAATCATTGGGATCAGCGTGCTGAATGGCTTCGCCGGGCGACTAGCCTGAAACCTGAGCTGAAACACTGGGCTGTAAATGCGCAGGCGATGATTGAATGTGAAAAGTCGGATACGGCATGGCAGAAAACTACGGTTCGTAACGTCGGTTTGGCTTCATCTCTGAGTGATATGAAATTCAAAACAGGCAGCCGTGTGATCGTTGACTTCGGCGAAACGGTTGTAGGGCGTATTCGCTTGAAACTGCGCCCAGAAGGAAAAAACGATTCACCGTTGCGCTTGCAGATTATTGCGGCGGAGTTGCCGTATGAGGTCGATGCTGATTTCGCTGATTTTCGCGGCGGACTCAGCCGTTCGTGGTTGCAGGACGAAGTAGTTAATATTGATGTTCTCCCTTGTGTGTATGACTTTCCGCGGCGATATTCACTGCGTTATCTGAAAATTGACGTGCTTGCCGCTGCCGGTGAAATTATCTTTGATGAAATCTCTGTCATTGCCGAATCGTCTGAGGAGTTTTTGCCCGATTCGTCGTTACCGCTTTCGTTGGAAGAAAAACGGATCGATAAGGTTGCACTCCGGACTTTGCGCAATTGCATGCAGGATGTTTTTGAAGACGGCCCCAAGCGTGACAGGCGTCTCTGGTTAGGCGATCTGCGATTGCAGGCAAAAGCGAATCGTCACAGTTTCCGTCGCTTTGATGTTGTTGAGCGGTCGCTGCTATTGCTCGCGGCGGCAACAGATGATGAGGGCAGGGTTCCGGCGTGTGTGTATACAGAGCCGACGTTACGTCACGGAAATGATATCACAGATTATTCACTTCTGCTCAGCGACGTTGTGTTGGATCTGATTGAGGCGACGGATGACATCGAACTCGGCAGGCAACTGTTCCCGCTGGTCTGCAGGCAGTTTGAATTATTTCGGCCGAACTTTGCTGAAAACGGATTGCTCCGTGATGATGTTCCTGGCTGGACGTTTATCGATTGGGCTGAATTCAATAAATCGTCGGCACTGCATGGAATCTATGTATATTCCCTGAAAGCGGCGGTTCGTTTGGCTGAGAAGGTCGGGCTGCTTGTCGAATGCGAATCGCTTCAGCAGGAGATTCAGCACAAGAGCGAGTCGCTACGGAGACTTCTGTATGATGAATCGTGCAAGTTGATTGTTTCTGGACCGGACAGGGAGATTTCATACGCGGGGCAGGTGTGGCCGATTCTTGCAGGAATCTTCTCGCCGGATGAAGCGAAGGAGATTCTCAGTGCCGTGGAAAATGTTCCCGAAGCAGTCCGTCCGCGAACGCCGTATATGTATCACCATCTGGTCGAAGCGTATTTTTATGCAGGGATGGATGACAAGGCTAGTGCGCTGATCAATTCCTATTGGGGCGAAATGGTCAGGCTTGGCGCAGATACGTTCTGGGAAGTGTTTGAGCCTGGAAATGATTTTCTGTCACCGTATAAGGAAGCGCTGAGCAACAGCGCCTGTCATGCGTGGAGCTGCACGCCGATCTGCTTTTTTGCGGAACATTAAGGTGGCTGAAACCGTTTTGACGAAAGCATTCTTTCGAGGACTCGGCTTCTGCGTCAGGACGGGTCACTTGTGAATGCCGAACTCCAATAATTTATTTTCTACCGAAAAGT
>QKHZ01000218.1 GCA_003249795.1 bacterium
AAGCAAATCTCAATCTTCGATTGCTCTCTTGTGTGGATTTGGCATATCCTTTCCTCAAATATTAGATTCATTGGAGCATGTAAATCTTCATCCAGATATTAAATTCAACCTTGTGGGAGAATCTGATATCAATGAGCAAGAATATTTCTCGGACATTATTTCTAATGAAAAACAAGATTTTAATTTATCAGCATTTGTTAATGACATGAGAACAAATAAAATACTTAGAGATAACAATGCAACTGATGTTGAAAATGGAATTTATCAGAGTGACACAGAAGAAATTACGCTTCGAAAAAATGATAAAATGATTACAGTAGTAACTCCTTATTCAGAAGCGTTATCCCTTCTCCCTGATAAAAAGATGAGCTTAAATTGTCTGAGTTCCATATCAACAACAGTTCCCGCAACCATAGGAATTGTCTCAGTAGATGGAAATTCAAATCTTGCTAATGCTCAAAAGATGATATTCGTTTACTCAACAGCCGTTTTTAATACAGACATGAAACTTTCCAATGATAAGACAACCCTTATCAATCCGGGAAGTGTTCCGATTTTAATGCGTACGGGAATTGTTAAAGCAGAGCTTAACCTTGACCCCTCGCATGAGTATGTAGTTTACGCGCTAAATTTATGTGGTGAACGGCGTGACAAAATTCTGATGCAAAAAATAAATGACAAATTTGTTCTCGATATAGACACATCTTCTTTGGTACATGGATCCACTCCTTTTTTTGAAATCATTTCAAAACCCCAAGAATGACGGGGGGGGGGATTTCTGGAATCCAGCAGTTTGAAATTCGGGGTAGTGTCAACAATATTTCGCAAATTCAGGAAAGAAGAACTCGGAAAGTCCAAGACCATAGCTGGGCTAGTTCGAAAAGATAGGCATGCTAATTTCTGGAGCGAAGCCGGTGCACGTCATTCAGTGTAGAAACAGGACTCAGGCATCAGCCTGAACCCTTTTTTCTTGAACATCATTGTCAGTTAACAGCGTCAATATGATGGCATCAATAAAATAACTCCGTACATTCCGCCAAGTCAGTTTGCGTTTTGTAATGCCTGCCATCATAGCCGGGTCCAAATCTTATTCTTTCTTGGTCCGACAAATGACTTGATCTCTTCGGCTTGCGGTTCTCTGAGTTCATAACTGCGAAGATGTTTATCCTGGAAGCGCCAGCAAGCCGTCCGTGCTCGTTCCAGCCATCGGTAAATCGTGTTCAATGATCTTTCAAGAACTCTGGCAATGGTGGAAACATCAATGCCTTCAGCGCTCAGATGGCATGCCTGATCGACCTGTTGGCGGGAACCTTTGAGCTTATGGTAAACTGCTCCTTGGTGGATGCTAACGTTACACCACAAGCGTTGCAGATATATCGCCGCCATCGTCCATGCTTGGTCTTGTACCACCCGTGGGTGTGGATATTGCCCCGATCAGCCAATCGGCGAAATGAGCAGTCCTTGTTCAGACACCCCCGACTGCCTATTAATGTTGCCATGTATCATGCCTTCCAATATGTAAATATAAATGCAACATATTATCATGAAAGAAGTTAAGGGCGAGCGCGCAACACAGAACGGAGGAAGCACCTAAAACGCCATCGTTTATCACACAACCTAATAAACAATGTTTGCACATCGAGTAAAACGATTCGCAGCATTGCATCTCAAATAAGGACTAAACCTTCGCTTACAATATCATCTTGAATATAAATCAATATGAATCTTTGCGGTCTAAAACGCGATATTGAATCGCTTCAGAGATATGCGGGACGTCGATGTCGGTAGCCCCGGCTAAGTCCGCAATCGTTCGGGCGACTTTCAGGATTCTCGTATATGCCCGAGCGGATAATCCGAATTCATTGACAGCGGTGCGCAACAATGTTTCGGCGTATTCCGGCAGTATGCAATACTTGTCAATCTCCGAGGGAGTCATGGAAGCATTGACAGCATGATCACGTTTGCCCAAGCGTTCTGTCTGAATCTTACGTGCGTCAACAACCCGCTGCCGAATCGCTGCCGAGGTTTCTCCTTTCTCACCACTGCGGATTTCATCATACTTTAGCGCAGGTACTTCAATATGAATATCGATGCGGTCAAGAAGCGGTCCTGAGAGTTTGCCGACATACGCAGCAATCTGCTGCGGCGTGCAGTGGCAGGCCTTGGCGCTCGCCCCGAGCCGGCCGCACGGGCACATATTCATCGACATAACAAGCATCATCCGCGCCGGATAAGTTTGCGTTGACGCCGCGCGGCTAATCGTAACCCAACCGTCTTCGAGTGGCTGGCGCAACGTTTCCAAAATATTGCGAGAAAACTCCGGTGCTTCATCCAGAAACAGCACGCCGTTATGTGATAGTGAGATTTCTCCCGGACGCGGATAAGTTCCGCCACCGATCAGCCCCGGTGCCGAGACCGAATGGTGTGGACTGCGAAACGGGCGGTGACGCATCAGTCCCTGCCCAGGACGCAGTTCTCCGGCGACAGAATAAATTTTTGTTGTCTGCAGCGATTCGGAAAATGTCAGCTCCGGCAGAATCGACGGCAACCGTCGCGCGCTCATCGTCTTTCCACTTCCTGGCGGCCCAAGCATCAGCGCGTTGTGTCCACCAGCGGCGGCAACCTCAAGAGCACGTTTAACATGGTTTTGTCCGCGAACCTCAGAAAAGCATCCGGCGACTTCTGCCATCTCTTCCGGATCAAGCACATCCTCCGGCATTGGGGGCGCCGGTATTTCTCCCGCCAAAAAGAGTGCCGCCTCCTGCAGGTTCGACACCGCTACAACCGACACCTCGTCCTGCAGTACCGCCGCTTCACACGCGTTTTCTTTGGGAAGGATAATTCCTTTGGCTCCTCTCTGCCTTGCTGTAATCGCCGCCGCAAGCGCTCCACGAACCGGACGAACCTGTCCGTCAAGCGACAGCTCGCCGATAATCAGATAGTCCTGAACGGTTTCAGATAATAATTGCTCCGACGCCTTCAGGATCGCCAACGCCAGAGGCAGGTCGTACACAGTGCCTTCTTTTTTTATCTCTGCAGGGGCAAGGTTGACAACCATCTTTTTGACTGGATACTGGTAGTTGCTGTTGCGGATGGCGGAGCGTACGCGATCGACCGACTCCTGAACCGCTTTGTCGGGGAGGCCGACAATCCGTAGCCCCGGAAGACCCGGTGATAGGTCAAGCTCAACGCCGACTTCTTCGGCATCAATCCCGGTTAGGGCAACAGACCTGAGCTTGGCAAGCATGGTGAACTCCGTAAAGTTGCAATATGTATCAGTATACTTGACTTTGAAAGAATCTCAACGGGACAATATCTTAATTATACATATTTTACGGATTGTGAAAGTGACAACAATGGATATCGCACGGTCGAAAATATTGCATATACAAGAAGCAATCAAACCGCAAACACTACAGACGGCTAGCCTTTTTTTTGCTGAGTATTATACTTCAGTTGGCTTCGAACAGAAACCATGTGTATCTCGCCTTCTGCAGGACATTGACATAACCGACGGAAAAATATTTCTGGCATATCTTGATACTGAAGTCGTGGGTGTGGTTTCATACGTATACACCGAACCATCAATCGCAGAGTTGAGGGGGCTGTATGTCCGTCCATTCTGCCGAAAAAAAGGAAGTGGATCGGCCCTGATTGAGGCAGTGCTTGCTAATGTGAAGCAGGATGGCGGTAACCTGATACGGTTGTACACGCTTCCGACTCTTATGCAGGCTATTTCTCTATACCGTAAAAATGGTTTCTACGACATTCCACCTTACAAAGAGGGACTACTCAAGAATACTATTTTTATGGAGAAAACTCTATAAGGGATCCTCACTCACAACATAACGATTCCTTTTTTTTATTTTGAGGGCAGCAACCTTCTCTTCGGTCATACAATAATAACTTTTGCGTAAAGAGAGACAGCAATGAACACGGTCGGAATCATTATCGAAGGTGTCTGCGGATCTGGAAAAACAAGCTTCTTGCGACATTTTCGCCAATCCCTCGAATTTTTATCAAGTCCATGGCTTTCACAGATCTGTCTGACCGAACATCACACCCAGCGTGTTTTGGAACCTATCGAAAAATGCGGGAACCTTCGAAAAGAAGATCATTTGAATTTGATGACTGCTATTCTCGGATTTATTCGGGAATTGGAAAAACGAGCAGCAATACACGATTGGCATCAACGTAAAAAAAACGCCCACCGGATCAGCTTTATCCTTGAGAGATTTCATCTGACCCATGTGACGAACTATCCCTATCTCTGCTGGGATGATATTTCGACAATCGACCGGTCTGTCGCGGAGCTGAATGCGACGTTAATCTTATTGACAGCAGATGCGGATACGCTAAGCAAACGGTTATATGATCCGCAACGCGACCCGGGATGGTTTGAGTACCTGTCAACCATAGCCCAGACAAAGGATGGTGTCGTCTTGCATTATCTGGCGCAACAGCAGCAATTGATCAAGTTGTCCGAACAAACTGCAATGCCAGTTATCCAGATCGATACCTCAAGGGAATCGCCGCGCCAAATTGTAAATCATGTCCTTTCTCAGCTGAAAATGAACTGATTCCCGGCCTGATTATGATAGGCAAACTGTATTACATCTCTTTTGGCACCCGGAGTAGCTTTTTTTGGGTGAAAGACTTGTAATTTGTCTATGGAATGGTATAAATATAACTCGCTTCTGACTACCCTGTGGTGAAATCGGTATCACAGCAGATTTTGGTTCTGCTTTTCCAGGTTCGAGTCCTGGCGGGGTAACCAATCTTTTTCTGATTGCCGTTAGTGTTAATCGGCAGTTGCCCTTCTTCTATAGCGAAAATTTTCAGATTCTTTCTGGTGTGTCGGCATTCTATCGAAAAATGATATTATCAGCCCAAGCATTTATGTTTCGTATGCTAGGCAGGAGAGGAATGATGCAGAATATTCAAGAACGAATATCAACTATTGATGATGCAGTCTTCAGTTTGTCATCAATTCAATCCGGTGCGATTCGATTTTGGAGAACGGATAATGCGAATGCCAGCACTGATGCTGTTTTGTGGACAACGGACGGGTTAAATGCGGATTGACTTGGGCTGCCGGATTTTTATAATCAGAATAAATTCCTGCTGGGACATCCGCAAAATAAACTCAAGTCATACTGCACTGTTTCCGGCAAAATAATTGAATTCAATCCGATATCAGGGAATCCTTAGCGGTATGTCACGGATTGTCCCTTTGCGATCCGGCTAAAGGATGCAATATGAATGAGACTACCGATCACAATATTGCTGCATCCCGTTTTTTTCATATCTTTCCTCTTATTGTCCTTGCCTTATATGGCATAACGCACTATTTTCTTTCCGGCGAAAACCTGCCGATGCATGACTCACGGGCGGATTTTGTCACATTTGTCTACTTCTACCGGGCCTTTTTCTTTCATGGTGAGTTTTCCCACTGGATACCTAATCTCGGCTATGGCATTGCTACGTATCTGGAACAACTCGGTATGGTTACCCCGTCCACCCTCACCATCATGCTATTCGGAAAACTGTTCGGAATCACCGATACGATTTTTCTCTTTCGGCTGCGGGCAGTTATTGATTTCATCCCGTTTGCACTCGGACTCTGCCTGCTTTGCCGTCTGTGGTTCCGTCATCCGCTGACATGGCTGCTTGTCTGTACCGCCGCCTGTATGGGAACATTTGTTGATCAATACTTGCTTGTTACCTACCGGCTTTATTATATGTTACCGCTTACGCTGTACTGTTTCTGCAGGTTTTATCTGGATGCCAAAGCATGGTGGTTCTGGCTGGGTGGGATTGTTGCCATCGTCGGGTTCTTCGGAAATATCCCCTATATAGCCCCGATTTGGCTTTTGCTTTTAACTGCACTGCAGATTCCGTTGGTCATCCGCTATCCCTCGGCTCCACGTACGCTATTGGGGCTGAAATGGAGCAACATCTTTCCGTTTTTTTGTTTCCTTGCCGTTTCATTCATCTATCTTATTCTGCTTTTCAGCACAAAAGACGGCATATTTTCAATGGTAGCCGGACGCAATAACCATGACTTCTCAACCCCACTGAACGTATATCTAACCCATTCAGTTCTCTATAATCCACTGGATATCCTGAGGCTTCTCTTTTCTGGCTGCAAATCATCCATTTTCTTTTCAACCCCGACAATGTGGATGATTTATATTGGCGTTCTTCCACTGCTACTCTCTGGTCTGGCAGCGGTAAGGGTTCGCAATGTCTGGGTGATAGTTTTGCTAGTGGGCGCCTTGATCTGTGTGGAAATTGCATCCGCTGGACTTGGAACGCTGCTCAGCTATTACTTTCCGGGAATGGATTATTTCCGATATCACCTGACCATATGGGAGATATTCCGCGTCTTTATTCTGCTGCTTGCTGGATGGGGCTGCGACTATGCCCTATCCCGCCTGAAACCGTCCATGCTTGTCTGGGCGGCGATTCTGTTGATCCTTGCCCTCTGCCTAACAACTACCCCGAATCTTCTTAAGTGCCTTTCGGCTTCACCATGGCGAACACTTCTGATTCCTGATCTTCAGTTCTGGCATCAGTTCGGCTATATCCCTCTATATGGATACCGGACGACCCTGTATGTAGTTGTTTTGCTATCGGGTGCTTTTTTACTGATACCGCGAGTACAGAATTGGCATCCTGCAAAAAACTCCTACTTGAAAAATATTTTTTACTGCGTAGTCATGATTGTTCTACTGTTCGATTTGATGTCATTCCGGTTCGTTTACACAAAGCTGAGCAACCCGCTGCCTGCAGATCAAGTCAACAAAATCGAAAACGCAGAGTGCATGCAAGCAAAGCCGATCACATACATTCCCCGACGGAAAGACCTGCACGAACTGACAGACGAGCAGTTTGATGCCCTCTGGGCCTGTTCACGAAAACCGGGGGGGTGCTTTGCGATTACTCATGCCATGGCTGATTTTGATGACTGGATTATCGTCAGGCATGAAGAAGAAGCATTCGGATACAGGAACGGAAAAAGTATACCCACTGCATACACAATATTCCTGATCACAGATGTTGTACACTCGCTCTTCTCCGCATTTTTGGAAGAAGAAAACCAGATATATTCACCAGATGACGACAAGTTTCGGTTTCTTGTGGGGAATACTGCTCCGAAATTGAGGTTTGCTCAGAAAGCTGTATTTTGTCAGTCCGAAGAGGAAGCTGCAGGCATGCTGAAGCAGTTCTCGCTCGACGCTTTACATACAACTGTCGTCTTGCTAAACTCACGGCAGGATGCAATAGACGCAGCATCTACCAGTCAGGATGAAATGATTCCAATTGCTGGAAATGATGGCACAAATTTCTCTGCACCAGCAAATAGCAGGCAGGCTGATTTTCATGCCAAGGTCTATGAATTCAGCTCAAATCATGCCGTTTTTGATATTGAGGTGTCCGGAATGAATCCCGGCTGGCTGGTGTATTGCGACAGTTATACACCGGCGTGGTCGGCGACAGTTGACGGTATTTCTGTGCCGGTCGAGCGGGCGAACCTCGCCTTCAAAGCAGTTAGGGTCGATCCGGGCAAACATCGTGTTGCGTTTCATTATCGCGGAAACTGGCGTGTTCGCATGTTGGATCTTGGCGTACTGGTCTGTATTTTGTTCGGAGTATTGTGGATCGGATGGTTTCTCTGGATCTGCCTGTTTCCTTCTGCAGTTTATTTAAGGAAATCTGAAACAGAATCCGCCGGGTAATGTTTTTGGCGAGATTGGGTACAGGACGTTTTTATCGCTGCTTGTCATTACCAAAATTGATTTGTTTTCAATGACATGAGGCCGTGACCTGTGTGACGATTGCGCCGATATATTCGCCAATCACACCTATATAAATCAACTAAAAACAGCAGAAAAGAAGAGCACCCGATCGCCGTTATCGCAATACTTCCATCAACTGGCGGTCATACAGCTCAAAGCCGTTGAATGATGAACGGATATTATTTCTGATCACCAATGGATCTTGCTTTAAAACGACTTATTGGGATATTTCAGACACATTGGCAATCAATACGATGCTTCACTCTCAGGTTCGGGCGCACTCTCCTCACGGATGGATATCATCAGCGGCTTTTTTGCCTGAACGGCAGCGGGTACGGCATCACACCGAAAATCGCGACCGGCACAGAAGGAACACGCCGAAACAAATGAATGTTTCCCGCAGAAATTTCGGGTCTGCCGCTGAATTTCTTCGTCTGAAATCCCATCATCACCAAGAGAAACAATCTCATCTGCCACAGGCTGGATCGCACCCAGATTTACGGCATGCGCGGCAAACGGACAACGATACAGCTTGCCATGCAAGAGAGTAAATGCGTCGTTTGCACAGCATTCCTCGAAGACTTTCTGCAGTTGCTCGCGGGAACGTTTGCGCAAAATAATATCGCCGCAATCCTGCCAACGCGTCTGTACAGAGGTCAGATGGATAATCCCGTTTTCCTGAAACGTGTCGCAAAGGTTTTGGAGGTTGCGTGATATGGGGCCATAGTCGGAAATACTCACCAGAATCCTTGGATCTTTCAGGCATTCAAGATTTTCACCCTTCGGCACAATCGTTCCGTTTGTATAAACAATCAGGTAATCGCAGTTTTTATATGTCAGAAAGTGCCGGATCGACTCGTGGAAATTCTTCATCAGAAGCGGTTCTCCACCGAGGATTCGCAATTCGAAGATCCGATCGATAGAAGCCATAAACCGATCAAGCGAATGCCATAATTCTGCCTGATTGCAATCGGCAGGTTTCTCATAATACTGCATCAAGTTGGCGCAATCCTTACACCGTAAAGAACACTTCTCCGTCAGAACCGCATCCAGAGACTTTACATAACATTTATCTGAACCTGTCCGGGCAGCAGACGAAAAATCATACAAGCTGATCGCGCGTTCCACAATTGCGTGAGGTGTCGACCACTCTGCTTTGCGCCACTCAAATTGACGAATCAATTCCACCGGATCCCAAAACGTTGAATACCCGAGACCTGATAATTGATGAGTAATCAGATCCACCGCAATCGTCGCAATCAGAAAAACAGCATCTGGCAATCTTTCGGGAAGGCTTTCAGGTAAGACAATCGGAACGCCGCGAAGACAGTGACCCTCTTTTTCAGGATTATTGTCGGCAAAATATGCACATTCTATACCGTGTTCGGCAAGCGCCAACCGTGTCAGTTCGCCTACAAAACCTGCACCGAAAATCACAATCTGGCCATCGTTCTCCTTTAACTTCCGGATTAATTCCTGAGCAGAAAGTACTGTACACATCGAATCATCGTTCAACGCACTCTCCTCCTATCCGTAGATCTTCCGTGCCTTGTAAGCTGCATAAACCGCAAGCAGCCGCGAACATGACCATCGCAGCAGAAATGGCATGATCTTGTTTTCTGCAGGTGATCCCGGTTTGTATGTGCGAATCGCATCCCGCATCATCGGGTGTTCCGTGATTTCACGGATATGCCGCAGGCGGTTATAACGGTCTGCAGTTGAATCCGCTCGGCAATAACGATACAAGACAACGACCATCGTATTGACATAATCCTTATAGATTCCAGCCGCGACATCATCGCTCCAACAGCCATGTTCCTTAATGAGCGAGAAAAGCATATCAAACGAGTGCTGATGAGCCTGCCAGCGTGAATGTTCAAAGACTGTACTTGCAGAAGCGTGGATGTCGCGTTGTGCAGGCAGATAATGGCGATACAGCAAATCGGGGATTACAACTGCAGTGCGGCAATGACGGAGGCACTGCAACATGAACATTCTGTCTTCAGACAAGCGCATCCCCACCGGGAAAGTAACCTGATTATTCGTGAGGAATGCACGGCTGTAAATTTTGTCCCAGCAATATTCCCAACCCAGATAGACCAGATATCCGCCATCAGCAAAGCGCCGGAAAAAATCACTACGGTTGAACACACCGCTGCGCCCCATCTTCTGAGGCTTTTCAGACAGGACCGATGACGTATTGTAGGTCACACGCCAGTGTCCTGCCATGGCAAAATCCGCATCAGCGCGGCTGACAGCTTCAAGCAATCTCGCCGTTGCCTCTGGTTCCAGAGTGTCGTCTGCATCAACGAACTGCAGGTACTCTCCACAGGCAAGATCCAACCCCGTGTTTCTGGCTGCCGACACCCCTTTGTTTTCCTGCCGCACATACCGGATGCGCGAATCTTCCTCGGCCAGCGCTATGCATAATTCAGGAGTGGCATCGCTGGAACCATCATCAACGAGGATGATTTCCAGTTCGCGATGCGTTTGTCCTGCAATGCTCTGCACACACCGCCGTAAAAAAGCCGCTGCATTGTATACTGGTACAATTATAGAAACCAACATCGCCATTCCTCTATGCAGACGTACCGACTTTAGTGCTTATTCATGTTTGACGCATCTGCCGCTGTTTGCCGACAGCGCTGAATCCACTTGATCGTTTTGCGGATTCCCTCTTCAAACGAATGTTCAGGCACAAAACCTGTGTCTGTTGTAATCCTGCTGTTGTCAACGCAGAAACGCATGACCTGCCCTGGAGAGTATGGTTTTTCGCCAAGGCCAAGAGGCAGGGATGGATCAACCTGATCGCGCACCGCGCACAGATAATCTCTTAGCGGTCTGGCATCACCCGATCCTAACGGATATGCAACCCCATGTTTTCCCTTCTGTGCAAGCAGGATAAGCGCTTTGGCACAGTCTTCATTATAAAGATAATCCAAAACCTGCTCGCCTGCAGTAAATGAAGGTTTCTGACCGTCAAGCAGCGAATTAATGCAATACATAAGCGCGGTACGATCACGGTCATATGGGCCATAAACACTCGTGATCCGGCACCAGCAATGCCGTAACCCCAGATCCTCGCACAACCGCCTGCTCATCTTTCCTGCAGCGACCTTTGCGATCCCGTAACAATCCTGCGGATCGGCAACCGTCTCGGCACACATCACACCTTCAGCAGCCCCGTACTCCGATTGGGTTCCCGCACCGACAAATACGGAACAGCCTAGATTCGCAGCCAACTGTGCAGCATCCAGTGTATACCGAATACAGGCTGCATTCAAAAACGGATCATTGCGAGGAATCGAAACATCCCACGCCAAATGAAAAAAAGTATCATATGCCGCGGGTAACTGACTTGCGAGACTCGGTAGCTTGGCCAAATCGCATTCAACAATCCCGATTCGTTCCGAGCGCGGCAGACGACCCAATCCGTCTGACCCCGGGCGGACAACAAGGGTTAGTTCCACTCCCATTGCATCCAACCGGTTGATCAGGGCAATGCCGATTTGTCCCGTACAGCCGGTAAGGATCGCTTTCTTCATAACGTACTTCCCTTTATCTGCAAGACATTCTCGTTTTTCGTAGAGTCTCCCAGATCAACGCACGACTATTTGATCATGTCTTCGTCACCGAACACTTCGGTATAAGGAACCGGCAGATCCTTTCCGTAGGTCTTTGTTACATACTTATCGATAAACTCGCGCTCAAGCGCGACAAGACAGGTATCGTTGTATTCCGCAAAATGTTTGATCTTCAGGCCACGCTCAATGATATCCTTGAGCGGCTCCTGAAAGAAATTACCCAGCGACATATGCAGATACGGACACGGCATCACGTCGCCGTATTTTGTAATCGATACCATTCGTTTGACTGCGATACAACCGAGTTCCAATCCATACGCCGGCGTCATGTGCGTGAAGATATTGTATTTCTTTTCCAATTCGCGCTCATAGGCGAGGTCGTCCTTGTTTGCCAGAACATCGAAGTTGCCTTCCCAAGCCCCAACGGGTTTGGCAAATGTAACAAACACACCGACCCCTTTGCCCTTGGCAAATTCCAGCAGGTCGATAAACTCCTTCGAGCGGATGCTCTGTTTAGTCACGACCGTCGCGAGAATAATGTTCAAGCCCGCATCCAGCGATGCATCGATGGCGCGGACGGCGCGATCATAAGAGCCGGGTTTGCGGCGGAACTCATCGTGTTCAGCAGCAGAACTGCTATCAAGGCTGAGCTGGATTTTATCCACACCGATTGATTTCAGGTGACGTGCGCGTTCAGCATCCAAGTTCCAGCCATTCGTATCCGAAGTCAGATAGAACTTCGACGGATCGATAGCTTCAACAAGCTGGTCAAAATCCGGGAAAGTCAGCGGTTCGCCGCCGGTAATCACAAGATGCGCGAGACCCATTTCGTCGGCTTGCCGCGACAACTCCTTCACATCATCGAGCGTGAAAAAGCGTTCTTTTTCCTTGATGCGCGTGATGCAGCAATGCTGGCATTTGAAGTTGCAGCGGTAATCATACTGGAACTGCAGGATCGCGATACTTTCTCCGTTTTTGATTTTGTCAGCATATTTCATCACCTTGGCATACACCAGTGGTTTATGCGCCTGCAGCCATGATCGTTTATTCGACTCTTCCTGTGATAACTGTTTTTCAGAATCAGACACGTATATCCCCTTTTTGATCCAATCCGCTTTCCAATGCAACCGGAATTTTAAACTCTACAAAATAATTCCGCCAGAACTCACTTTCCGACAGGATCTGTTTAACTTTTGCATCGCTACTTGCTTCCTCATCCTTGCGACCGAGAGCACCATGACAACGGGCGGCATAATAATGTGCAAGAGCATGATCTGAGCGCGCGCGAATCGCGTTTTCAAAACCTTTCAGCGCGTCTTCATAATGTCCAAGCCTGAAATCACTGTTACAGACAAAGTTCAACTCCAGATTCATCCGGTAAGCACGCTCCTGCAGCCATTCTGGCGTGAAGTCCGGCGTTTCCACAATCGTCTTTTTGAAATCGCACTCGATATAGTCGCCCCGTATATAATCTTTTTCGCGGCAGATATCGAACATCTCACTGCCGACCAACGGCGTCGCGCAAAGGATGATATACCAATTCGAGTAGATGCTTTTCAGAAACGCTACCGCATTGTCGATATCCGTAGGCGTCTCACCTGGAAGTCCGATCAGGATATTCGAATTCGTGTAAATTCCCAGCTCGCGGCAATCCGCGCTGACCCGTTTGATAATACTTTCTGTCAGCGGCTTATGCATGATTTCTTTCAGAACACGCTCGCTTCCAGACTCGATCGGCAATACGATCTGATTGATCCCGGCTTCTTTCAGCTTTTCCAACAGCGAGCGGTCCAGCGCATAAAGCGCCAGTGCATTCTGGAAAACAACTTTCAATTTCAGTCCCTGGATCATATCAATAATTTCAACAGCCCGTTTCTTATCCGCAAGAAAATGGTCATCCTGAAAGACAAGGGTCTGGGCTCCATATTCATCCCGCAAGCGCGTGAACATTTCCCGCACCCACTTAAGGCTGTGGTAACGCATCTTGCGGCCGTGCACCGTATGCGATGCGCAAAAACAACAGTGGTGAGGACATCCCCTCGAAGTCATCACGTGAAAATTCATCGCCTTGGTGGTGCCAACCGGCGCAAATGCCGTAATTGCCGGATTGATTCCGTATGAGGCCATGTCGCACAGTGTATAGTCGAAGACCGGGATCTCATCAAGGTCAACAATAAAACTGTGCTCAAATTTCACCCCTGCCGCAGATTTTTCAGGTGTAATCCAGGAAGGATGCGCAGCCAGAAGGGCCTGTTTATCCTCTGCCTGCACCAGCGCCAATGTCGGGATTTCACCCTCGCCGTAACAGAGCCCGTCGAAGTCACTGCTATGTTCGAACAACTCGACGTACATGTTTGTCGGTACGCCGCCGCCGGCAGTAATCAGCGCATCTGGAAATAATTGCCGACAGACATGCGCAATGTCTATTACACTCTGAAACGATGGTGTGAACAATGCCGAGATTGCCACGAGAGTCGGGTTGAAATCAACACATTTACTGTTAGACAGTTCGTTCTGAAAAAAACCGGCAAACGAATCGTATGGGAAAGAATCAACCTGATTCAGGCGGACGTTGAAATCTACCAGTTGCGTCTCTGTGTCTGTATACTTTTTAATATAGGCATTCATCGAAAGCACACCCAGCGGCATATCGGTGATCACACTGCCGAAGACACTACCATTACGCGTTACCGCTCGCATATTGGTTCCGGGATTCACGAAATTATCGAAACGAATATGAGGTGGAATGATAAACAGGACTTTTTCCATGGAACCGGGATTCCTTTTATTGAAATACGACCAAATAAACAGAGTTACTTACTACGGAATACGGATCTGGATGATAAACTGGGCAGGCGAGTCATCATCCACATTTTCGCGATCTCAGTTATGAGACATCGCAAAGGCCGTTTTCCCCCAGCACGGAAATCCTGAGCGATGAACCGCAGGTTTTGCGTGCAATACCGGCAACTTCTTCCGAATAACTACCGGCCATAATTATAAGAGCCTGTATATCATTTTCCAATAACTTTTCGGGTCCTACCGTTGGCACATGTGTGGCCGGTGTAAACTTGCCCTGCTTGAATTTCGCCGAGTCGATAACGTATTCGATCAGGCCACCGATTTCCGTCAGAGCGATGACCGCCAGTGCCTGATGACCAGCGCCCCACACCGCAACGCGCCCTCCCTGCGCCTTGATTTCACGAACATACGCTTGCATCTGTTCCTTAAGCGACACCTGCGCATCGACAAAGTGCGACAGGTTTTGCCGAGGGCGTTTTCGTACAGTTGCGCTCAGAATATAGTCATGCCAGATTTCACGGCAGTCAAGCACTTCAAACCCGCTCTGCTGTAGAAGCGCGCACAGCGTCGATTGCGTAAAGTAAAACAGATGATCCTGAATGAACTCCGAAAACAACTGCTGCCGCAGGATCATGTCAAAGTTTGGCACTTCCACCAAGCCCACACCGATGTCAGTGAGATTGTTTACCATTGCCAGAAGGCTTTGTTTCGGCGCAGGCATATGCTCCAGAAAATTCAGGATCATGAACGCATCATACGGACCGCCTTCAATGCGGGTTGATTCATTATCAAGATATCCTTCGACAACAGAAAGCCCCTGCTGGCGACAACCGGCAACAGATGCTTTTCCATATTCAAGTCCCGTCGCCGCCACATCGCACTGCTGCAGAACAGACAGGTAGTCTCCGCCGCCGCAACCGATCTCGATCATCTTCTTGCCGGCCAAACCAAAATCGCTGATAAACCCACTGAATTGGTCGAACCGGAACGACTTCATCTCTTCTGAAACTGCAGCAGCGCGAACGACCTCGCGATAATAGTCGACAGGATCACTTAGAAGCTGCACAAGGCCGCAGGCGGCACACTGGCATACAGTCAGGTCGATACCGGACTCGGAAGCAAGCTGTTCCTGATCGGGGAAAAATTGCGCAGCCTTGGGCATATTGGCGAAAAACAACAGCGGCTCTTCATACAAATTTCCACCGCAGGCGGCACACGTCTTCTTTGTCACAAACCATCCTCATAAAACAGATCTGCTATTCCGGCAAACAGCCTTTTCAGGACGACTGCTGCACCTGCTCAAACAGATCCGGCCAGATCGATAACTCAATCTTGCGATTTGCATTGGCCATGATCGCGGGGTCTTCGTAATACGAATCGTCTTTGACATGCGTCGTCGAGATCTCTTCGATAATCACCCCGCCTTCGGTACAAAACGAGTGATTCTGGCCCCGATGAACTGTAAGCAGATCTCCGCGTTTCAAGTGAATCTCTTCGCCTTCAATCACGGTGGTAAAATCGCCGTGAAGAATATGGAACGTCTCTTCCTTGACCTTGTGGTGATGGGTCGGATGCTTCTGTCCGGGCAGCATCACCAGCAGTTTTTTACAATATTCGCGATTGAGAATATTCAGCGCCACGACGCCGTATTCTTCAAACCGGTCAAGGCCGTAGTGCGTCGAGATCGAGCAGCCCACGCCGTTGGGAACCGCAACGTTTGCGCTGATCAACATGCGCGAAATCGCCTTGGCAATCCCTTCCACTTTCTCGCGCGTATAGCAGATATCGATATCGGCAGCCATCACCGGCGCGCGTTCGGCAATCGCTTTTTTTGCCACGATGTCAGTATATTTTGACAGTTCTGAAGCGAGGATCTGCCCTTCCTGCGACGGCATCGCCACGAACGTACTGGCTGAGGAGATCTTATCGCCGGCAGCAATGTCTTTCGACAGAAACACACCGCGCGAAAGTGCCTTCAGGTCTTTTAGCGTCTCTTCACGGAACAGCATCCGCTGGTCACTGACACCGCACATGGCAAATGCCTGGCTTGCCGCTTCCACCCAGCGCCCCACCTGCTCGGGCGTCGACGAGTATGCGTTTATCGAATACTTATCCGTCGGCAGCCCCACGTGCTTTTCAAATACCATGCAACCCTTGGCAACCGCCAGCTTGACCGCATCCGTGCAGTCGGGATTCTCATGCGTGGAAAACCCGATCGGCAAACCGTTATAGCGTTGTTGCAGCAGATCAATCTGATTCATCTGCAAACCATCATCCGGAACCGGATATTCGGCCACACAATGCATAAGGCAAAAATCTTTGTTGCGGTGCTGGAAGAACGAGACGACACGGTCAATCTGCTCAAGCGACGCACCGCCGCAGGACAAGATCATCGGCTTGTCTGATTTAACAAATACCTCAAGAAGAGGCCAGTCGATAAACGAACAGCTGGCGATCTTATGGATATCAAAACCGATCTCGTCCATCACGCCAACTGACGCCTCATCAAACGGCGTGCACATGCTGAGGAATCCGTTTTCGAGAATTGCATCACGCAGCGCGCGGAATTCGTCTTTGCTCAGCCGCGTTTCGGTAAAACGCTTGATGAATTTGTAATCCGTACGATCCTGATAATCCGGATGGATAATTGACGGATCACGCAGTTGCAGCTTGAACGCAAAATCAAACCTGTCCGCGTAAGGACGGGTTGCATCAGCAAACGCTTTCAGTAGCGCCTTGCCGTGCTGCAGGTCGCCCATATGATTGTTTGCCATCTCCAGAATAAACAGCGGCTTGGTTATTTTCTCGAACATGGAATCTCCAACATTCTGATCATCTATTTTCTTAACTATTTCTCATTCGTTTTTGATTTATGCCACCAGCATTTACAACTTCGCTAATGACTCCAGCGATTCGGCCAGATTCGTGATCATCTCGTC
>QKHZ01000082.1 GCA_003249795.1 bacterium
CCTTTACTTCCGGCACTTCCGGCGTATAGCTATAGGTTTCCGTACCGCAGAGGTTTGTTTTTGTGTTATGTACATGCACCCAGCCGCCTGCTGCGATATCCACGGTCGCATGTCCAATCGGAAACGCATACTTGACCACATTCGAGTCTTTGGCAATTGGCTCCAGCGCAAACTTATGACCAGCCGGAATGTCCTCCAGTACCTTGACGCCGAGGGCTTCATCACCGGCCTTCAGACCGCTGATCGACACCGCAACATTATCTGCCGGATTCAACCGTAATGAATTTGTCATATGGATGGCTCCATTTTCTTTTGATCATCTAAACGATAACTCAGCCAAGCAGAGCCTGAACCGTCGCGCGCGATCCCTTTTCCTGAATCTGCTGCAAATAACCGGCAACAGCCTCACACATCCCCGGGATCGTCGTCAGATCCATTGCCCACATGTTTTCCTTCTTCAGGACATCGCATGCAAAGCCTGCATAATCCTTCGACTCGGCGACCTTTTCCCACATGCTACTGAAATAATCAAGATGTTCAGCATCGTCGCGAATCGGATAAGCCGCACCGTCACGTTCACCAGCGAGCTCCGACTTGTCCGTCTTTTTCCCTTTATAAAAAGAAATCAGTGCTGCCAGCGAGAAGGTCAGCGCCTGCGGCAGCTTGCCCTGTTCTTTCTGATAATCAAGGAACGACGGTAATACACGCACCTTCCATTTCGAGACCGAATTCAGGCTGATCGAAAGCAGTTCGTGACGGATAAACGGATTGCGGAAACGCTCCATCACAGACTCAGCATATGCCTTCTTCGCAGCCGCTTCCATCTTGAGCGCCGGAAGAATTTCATCAAAAACAGCCTTCTGCACGAGACGTCCGAAATCCTTGTCTTCCATCATCTCGCCGACTGTATCGACACCGCCAAGGAAAGACGCCAGAACATTACTGGTATGTGCACCATTCAGAACACGAACCTTCTGCGTACGATAAGGAGCCATGTCATCAGTCCAGACCACATTCAGGCCAGCTTTATGTAGCGGGAACTCATCCTTCAGTTTTTCCGGCCCTTCAATCACCCACAAATGGAAGATTTCGCCCGTATCCAATTGTTTGTCTTCATAACCCAGTTCTTTCTGGATCGATTCAACCTCTTCACGCGGGTATCCAGGAACGATCCGGTCAACAAGGGTATTCAGGAAGTAGTTTGCGTTTTCAACCCATGCGGCAAACTCACCCGGAAGGTTCCACTCCGCAGCATATTGCAGAACATACTTTTTCAGGTTGTCACCATTGCGGTCAATCAGTTCACACGGAATCAGGATCAATCCCTTGTCTGCCGCTCCGCTGAATGTTTTATAACGGGCATAAAGAAGAGCTGTGACTTTCGCAGGGAAGGTATTCGGGCACTTGTTTTCGTCATACGATTCAGGGCTGTGGGTGATCCCGGCTTCAGTCGTATTGGACACAAAAATCCGCATCGAAGGTTGGCACGCGCAGGCAATTGTCTCTTTCCACTGCTCATACGGGTTAAATCCGCGGGTAATGCAGGTGACAATTTGACGTTTTTGCACAACCTCGCCATTCTGCATTCCGCGCAGGAAAAGCGTATACACCCCGCCCTGCTCATTCAGCATCGGAACCATCCCGCGGTCAATCGGCTGAACCACGGCCACCCCTGCACCAAACACTCCGGCAGTATTCGCTTCATCCACCATCCAGTCAACAAACGCACGCAGGAAATTCCCTTCGCCGAACTGCATGATTTTTTCATCAAAACACTGTAATTTACCGACTGAAACGCCGTTTGCGACCTTCAAGCCGTCTGTCAATGCCTGCCGAGTAATCTGTGCCATGGTCCATCCTCTCCTGTTTTGAATTCATCTGTTCATTGCCTCTGACAAAATCGTCAACGCAGACGCCCGTCAAAGTGCTATAGCAGTAATATCATACCGCATCCCAAAGGGTTCGCAAGCCGTTTTCCCCACAAAAAACCGGATCCCGCATATTTTCATTTTGAAAAAAAATCAACATTTTTCGAAAAAACGCTATTGCCAAGCGTCAACTCTTTTCGTAATCTCTCTGCGCTGGGGGTTAAATCCTGTGTGGAAACCATTCGTTTTTTTACTACCGTAAATGAGAGAGAAGAGGAGAGTACAAATGGCAAAAGAAGAAAAAGCCATGACCAAGACCGAGCTGGTTGGCGCAATTGCAGAAAAGACCGGTCTGGCAAAGAAAGAAGTTGTTGGCTGCATCGACGCACTGACCGAATGCATCGGCAAGAGCATGGGCAAGAGTGGCTGCGGCAAGTTCGTTCTGCCTGGTCTGGTAAAGATCGAAAAGAAGAAGGTTCCGGCACGCAAGGCTCGCAAGGGCGTTCCGAACCCGTTCAAGCCGGGTGAACTGATGGACGTTCCGGCGAAACCCGCCAGCACAAAGATCGTTGTGCGCGCACTCAAGAGCCTGAAAGAAATGGCCTGAGCCTGAATGCACCCTGTCCGGATGCGATGAAGGCAACGGACGCAACGAGATATTTGAGCGTTTACAAATAAGTTTGGGGCGGACGTTGTCCGAGTTCCGTTTGGTTTAAGGGAAATAATTACAGAGGAGAAAGTACAATGGCAAAGATGGATAAACCCATGACGAAGACCGAACTGGTTGGCACGATTGCTGAAAAGACCGGTCTGGCAAAGAAAGATGTTGTCGGCTGCATCGACGCACTGACCGAATGCATCAGCTCCAGCATCGGCAAAAAGGGCTGCGGCAAGTTCGTTCTTCCGGGTCTGGTGAAGATCGAAAAGAAAAAGGTTCCGGCCCGCAAGGCTCGCAAGGGCGTTCCGAACCCGTTCAAGCCGGGTGAACTGATGGACGTTCCGGCGAAGCCGGCCAGCACCAAGATCGTCGTTCGTCCGCTCAAGAGCCTGAAAGAAATGGCCTGAGCCTGAACGCACTGAGATCTTGCGCTGAATAAGCGTAAAAGCCGCCGGACTTCCGGCGGCTTTTTTATTTAATTCGTTTGCTAAAAGATTACAGATTTAAAAACCGGCAAGCGGTTCGGCAACGCTGACTCGCTCTGCCTTTTCAACCTTCAAACCCGGCCAGAAACGCAAATCCAACCGCTTCGGCGGACACGGGACTCCCTCGGGATCATACATCACCGACACCACCGGACGCGTGTGGTCGCTCTGGTGCGCCGACAGAACCTGCGCAATCTCGCCCGTACTCAGCCGCACCCACGTTCCCACCGGAAACAGTGACAGCGTATCCAAGAGAGCACGAACGAACTTGCGTTCAAGTTTTCCTGACGAAGCCAGATGCAGCATTTCCTCCATAGCTCTGTACGGCAGGATCGCACGCTTGCGATACGGTCGTGGGTCAATCAGTGCGTGGAAGACATCGGCAACCGCCACGAGTTTTGCATAATCATGGATCGCATGGCTCTTCTTTCCGTCAGGATAACCGCTGCCATCCAGACGTTCATGCGCCTGATAAGCCACAATCGGCGTTGTCTGCGGCAACTCTGTCACACAACGCAGACGGTCGACCCCGTGCTGCGGATGTTTCTGCATCTGCAGGACTTCTGGCGCATCCAACGGCATCGGCTTGAACCGGATTTCGTCCGGTACGCACAGCATCCCGACATCCGCAAGCAGCGCACCGTGGCCGATCTCCATCACTTTAGCATGTGAATATCCGTGAGTAGCTGCGATATTGACCGATAGGATCGCGACATTCAGCGAATGCCGGAACAGATAGTCCTGCGTCTCCTGATCTTCCATAAACGCAGCCGCAAGCAGCATATGCCGGTCTTCAACCAATGCCTCGATAATCTCGTTGCACATCGTTGCCACTTCACGATGATCCACTTCCTGCAGCATGGAGAGCTTGCCGAAAACATGCGCAGTCTCCGAAAGCAGATAACGATACATCTCTAGAAAACCAGCTTTTCTGTGCTCTGGCCGGGGCTTGAGCGAATCAACGATCTGAATCCTGTTGATCAGCGCATGCTCGCCATCGGCCTGCACAACCGTTGTCCCCTGTGCGGTATGAAGCCGTACCAGACGGATCACATGCTCAAGAGATACCTCGTCAGCACAAGAAACCAGCCCGCCGGTCTGCTCCAAAAGCTGGAAGCGACGCCCCAACTTGTCCTGCTCTTCCTTCACAAGGTTTGCAATAAACTGCAGAGAATCGATATAATCGGAAGCCTGACGCTTGCGCACCCAAAGCATTGTAATATTCCGACGTTTCAGGTTATTCAGAAAAGATTCAGAAAGAACCGTCCCACCAGCCAAGAGCAGACGACCGTCGGGAGAGTAGACATCACTGGTAACCGGTACGCCGGACAGGATCGAATCGACTTCCAGTTTTTCGAAATTGGTCGCGCGACGCAACCGGCCGGCTTCATCCGGATTTTCCACCGCAATCAGCAACTGATCCGGAAGCGTCCGGAGAGCCTGAATAATCCGATAATTCAGCGGCGTTGCTTTACCAACCAATTCACGCCCGGTCCGCACATCATGGAGTGCATGCGCCGTTTTTGCACAGGGGATCAGTTCCAGAAGAGGTACACGATACATCAAAACACCTGTCTTTGCCAAGTCCCTCACAGGCCAACGCCAACAATCTTTACAGTACAACAAAAAAAATTATCTCCAAGTCTCTTGTG
>QKHZ01000013.1 GCA_003249795.1 bacterium
CCAGGGGTTGAAAGATAGAATAATATGTTTTCTAGTATCTTCGCTGCAACTGGTGACTCTTTGCATTTTTCGACCAATAACATCTGGCATGAAAGATAGCTGCCCTTTCCAAGATATTGTTCAAACAGCGGGGCATTTTCGCAGCCGTCGATCGTGCCACTGTCGACAAGCGCCAACCAGTTCCCCGTAAACGGTTTTTTAAAATTGTTTTCACTGACAATGTGTCCGTTGCCCCACCAGCGAAGATCGTCGTCGCTGATGCCATTCATAACCGGATGTTCCGGCGCACGATTAAAGCAGATTGTGCTATCGGTTCCCTGAACCTGAACCGCTGAAAATGGCAAGAGATACTCAGGCATATTTTTCTGGGCAAGAAAGCACACCTTGCCGCCATCCATAACAAATTTCTGCAATACGGGTTGGACTGTATTTACATCAATATCAGCAAGAGCATCCGGCGCTACAAACAGGTTGTTGCCGGTGATTTCAGACAAGTTGCTAAGCGCTTTAATGTTCACTCCCAGCGATTTCAGTATCGAAACCGTTTGGCCATTCGGATCATACACAGTGATTTCTGTCGTATCCGGTAACGATATCGTCTTGGCGGGATATACAGCCCAGTCCTGATCGATAACGTCAACATCCCTGTCCTTAACACGAAGCGTAATTCTGAAATCGTAAGCAGTGACTTCTGTCACATTCGGCAATTTCATTGTCAGCGTAACTCGTTTGAGTTCTGCCGGGGTGAGCAGCATCTCTTTTGAGTTGCTCAAAATCACATTGCCGCTCTTATCGCATATATTCCAGACGATTGTGAATTTCTCAGCAAATCGTGTATCGTTGTGGATGTTGATATTTTTGGTGATCAAGTTGCCACCGAAAAATCGGGTGTTTAGATTTTTCATCACGATGGTTTGCGGTTTAACCAGCGACATCGGGCAGTAAGTGTCAATGAGAGCCATTTCCGCGTCACGCATTCCATTCAAATAATACTGGCTGGTTTCATAAAACGCTTTTCTCCAGAACCATCCCCCAAGAAAGACATCATCGCCAAGCAGAACACTCAACCCATATGGTTTGTTTAAATATCCCGGACAATTCGCTTCGCCAACCGTAACCGGTTTTTTTCCAAGCCTGACATCATGATGGGAATATTTAATTTCGCTTTTTCCGTCTAACGGTCCAAACCATGCGTCGTTTGGGAAAGTGCTTTCTCCGCTTGAAATTTCGCGCGGGTAATGAAGGGCGTAATAGCGGGTTCTGCCATTCAGGTCAGCGTCTGCTTCCCACTCGACAAGCCGTTTCTGGAAATCGTACTGTTCCATCTTTTGAAGAATATTAAACATTTTCGGATAAGCGAAATTCAGGACATCCTGACCGCCATGGCCGAAGCACCAGATATTTTCGTTCCCTGCGCTCCAGAGAAATAGCGAGGCATGATTTTTGTATGCATCAATCATGCTCAGTTCACTCTTCAGACAATTGTCCCAATATTCTTCATTTTTGGTGAATTTCATTTGGCAGATATTTCCGTCTTCAATCTTAAGGATCAGGCCGGTTTCGTCTGCAATTTCGCAGACATCATCAATCGCAATCTGATTGTGCGCGCGGTAGAGTTGGGTTGTGTATTTCGACATGCCATTCTTTTGCGATTCCCATATCAGGTTCAAGCGGTTTGCATAATCGGAAACCATATTCGCCTGATAGCCAGAGCCAATCGACTTCGTCCACTGGCTGCGTATCTTCATGGGTTTTCCATTGACTTTGAAATTGATCCCGTCAATCGCGAGATCCCTGAAGCCGAAGCGATTGTACTGAACGCTTGTCTTTGCGTTTGCCTCAACCGAAGTTTGCAGCAAATACAAGTGAGGTTTTCCCGGCTCCCACAAAATCGGGTCAGCCCAGTCGTAGTCATACGAAACCTCTTGCGATCCACCGGCTGGGATTTTGAGTTCTTTTTGAGGCAATGCAAATACAGTATCGCCGGCATCGTTAACAACGGGTCGTACAATCGCATTTGTATCTGTTCCGCTTTTGTTGACAATTACATACTTGATGTGTAACTTTTTCGGTTCGACATCCGTTGCGATAGACACATCGGCAACGCCAACGTCCGGCCTTGTTTCCAAACAGATCGGAGTATTGATCCCGTACCCATACCAATTGCAATAGTGTCCTACAGGATGAATGAGATCCTTATTCTTATCCGGTTGTTTTCCTTCTTTAATCCTTTGCCGGTTTATGGGCGAATACGCGATCCAATCACGGAGTCCGATGACGACCTCATTTTTCTTTTCCGGAAGAAAGTAATCAGTGATATCAACCTCAAACGGTTCTGTTGCTGAGTATTGGTGTCCGGCCAGTTTTCCATTCACATAGATCCAGCCTTCATAAAGAAAGCCACCGAACTTTATTACATAGCGCTCGCCTTTTATATACTCAGGGGCGTCAAATGATTTCTTCAACCATGCGCAATGGCTCTTGTCTTTTGGTAAATATGAAGGCAGGCAAATCGTTTCCCATTCATCATCCGCAGCAGGGATTTTGCCAGGTTCGGTGACGGATAAAGGCAGTAATTTATAGTTCCATTCGCCGTTAAGCCACATTCTTCTCATCGGCCCCGTTTTGATGTCATCGATAAAATATTTAATTTTATCCAAGGGTAAATAGCCGTCACAGGAAACGGTAATTGCCATTGAAACTCGGCCACTATCGC
The DNA here is from genome assembly GCA_003249795.1 of bacterium. Classification (GTDB taxonomy): domain Bacteria; phylum Planctomycetota; class SZUA-567; order SZUA-567; family SZUA-567; genus SZUA-567. The sequence continues at coordinate 2,717 of QKHZ01000013.1, forward strand.
CTTGCGCAAATCGATATTCTTTGATAATCTCCTCACCCGGTTCAATTGAGATATCAAAATTATCGGCTGTTAAAACATTTCGGAACCAATCCTGAACCACTACGGTTACATGATATTTTTTTAACAGGGAAGCCGTATTGGTTAAACTGAAGCCTTGCGTGATTTCGCTCGCATCTCTTTTTGTAGTTTCCCATTGATAGCTGCACTCTACAGGAAGGGGCAAGCGATATCGTTCCTGCAATATGGGGGGGAGATCAATAAAATTGCCGCTAAAGTTTTCAGAACTTAAAACCAGAGAACCAATTGAAATAGCATGTCGGCTTGTTATTCTGACAATGTCTCCGCTTGTCAATACAGAGTCGCTTGTGAGAATTGAATAGTAATGCTCGCGTTTCTCGCCGCATTTTTGGGGGATGCTGTAGGATGTCCACGGGACTAATCTGTCATTAACAAATAAATTGACCGATTGTGCATATCTCTCGCTGAACGAGAAAAAGTCTTTATCCAGCATCCATACGCCCAGACGATATTTGCTGCCATTTGCGATGCTGGGCACGATCCATTCGAGGGAATGACCGGGGTATATGGTAGCAAGTTCACCGCCGGGTATTGCCATGTCCGCGCTGTATTTTTCATTTGCTGCTTTGTGAAATTTATCGTAACTGTTGGCTTTTTTCGGTGACATGATAATTTCACCGGCAAATATATTGCCAATAATAAATATGCAAAATACAGCGTTTATAACTAGATAACGTGTCATGGAAATCCTTTCTTCGCACGAATGTTTTTGTCAAAAACTATTTAATTGGTTTTCTGACTTTTGCCGTTATGGTTATCTTCTGATCGGCTTTTACTTGGATGTTTTTTTGGATTGCCCCCCGGTTATGCCAGACAGCGATGAAGTTGTCACCCGATGCGGCTTTTTCTGGATCTGATATCGGAAATCTTAGTCCTGTCCATTCTCTCAACATGCTATTGTCATCAAGCTCTTCAAATCCGCCATTCAAGATGGTTGCTCCATCTGCCGAGACTTCATCAAAATAGCACCATTTTTCTACACGTTTCGACTTGTCGTTGTCATCACGAATATCGGCACCGATCAGCACCAGTGTAATTTCGCCATCAGCTTCGGGGGTGAATTCAAAGGTAAAATCTATCCATTCCTCACTACTTAAAACTGCACTGGATGCCGACAAGGATCGAGAATGATCTTCTCCTTTTATCCAGCCTGGATTTGTGCAATTTTTTAATGGTTTAACGTTTACCGTTGAAGAAATATCAGCACGGGCTTGCATTCTGTCGTCGTTTTCAGCCAATAGACACTGATTATTCCAGAGAAAGAATGCGGCGATGCACAGGATCAAAACGGTTGGTGTTTTATAAAATATATAAATGTATTTGCCCACGCAAATCTCCTCATGATTCTGCAAATCGATAAAACTATATTTGTCTAGCTATATAAATATCACGGCAGAGATGATGTCAGCCAAATTGAAAACTGCTCTTGGTTGCCTGTGCGATACAAATTTATTTTAAAAACAGTTCGATCACCGGTACGACTGTGCAATGGGATGGAAGCTTGACCGGCAATTCCAGCGTGATTGCATTGTCTGGAGTCCCGCTGTTTAAGTTCGTGTGTACTTCATTTTCGGAAGATCTGATTGTAATTTCACTGCCATCGGCCAACAGCTGCGCATAGTTGATTTTTCCTGCCAGGTCCGGCAAATGGATATGCTTGAACGGATATGTGAACAGGTGAAGATACAGGCATTTCGTTTCAGGATTCCATGTGTACCGGCAGTCTTTTGGCTCACAAAATTCTTTGGGTGCCATCCCGCAGCCATAGACCGCTCTTGCGTTAAACTTCATCCAATCGGCGTATGCGGTAAGCCCCGCCTGTGTTCTGTCATCAAGAAAACCTCTTGCGGTCGGCCCGACATTCATCAGCAGATTTCCGCCGCGCGAAACGTGATTCACCAACATTTCAATGCACATCTGAGGTGTTTTCCAGTTTCCTTCATCCCGGTTATAGCCCCATGAACCTGAGAATGTCTGACATCCTTCCCACAGGGAAACGTTTCCGTTTTCATCGACAAGCGGATTGTCGGGAGTATATTGCTCCGGTGTTTTGATATCGCTGGCTTCCGGTAAATCAAGGCGGTTGTCAAGAAGCACACCGGGCTGTAGACTGCGGATCAGTTCGACCAGTTTTTCTGCCTCCCAGTCATCTTTTCCTTTTCCGGAACCATCGGTCTTGGGGTAGCTGAAATCGAACCAGAGGATGTCAACCTTGCCAAATTCGGTCAGGAGTTCGATAACCTGGTCGCGCATGTATTGTGCGTAGCGTTTCATGTCACGGCCTTGATTTAATTTGTCAAGATCACCGTTGCGGTAGGGGCCAACATGCCGGTCAATAATAAAGTCTTCATGGTGCCAGTCGATCAATGAATAATAAATGCCGATGCGCAATCCTTCGCTGCGGAATGCATCGATTATTTCGCGAAGAACGTCACGGCCAAATTTTGTTTTAGTGACTTTGAAGTCGGTATGCTTTGAATCCCACAGACAAAATCCGTCGTGGTGCTTTGCGGTAATGACGACATATTTCATGCCTGCCATACGAGCGGACTTCGCCCATTCTTTCGGATCAAACATGTCCGGGTTAAAATGATCAAAATACGTTAAGTAGGCGTCTTCCGGTTTTTCATCAAAATGCCGCAGCCATTCTCCCCGGGCAGGCAATGCATACAGCCCCCAGTGGATAAACATGCCGAATCTGTCGTGGGTAAACCAAGCCGAATCACCGTGCGCAAATGTGTCCAAGTTTATATCCTTTTCATCTTATATTACTGGTTACTGTACAATGGATTTTCAGAACATTTTGTTTATGCCGGCGTGTCGGCGTATTGCCGGCGAGGATCGCAGGCCAGCAATGTTCGGAGAATCGTTTGCCGCGAATGATGTATTAGTATGGAATCCAAGAATCCGTAAATTTATGACAGATCACATTGGGAATTGAAAGGTATGGACGTACGCTTCCACTAAAATCGAGGTAGTTTGCTTTTCCTCCTGGATGCCTTCCCCATGGATTATAATCGATATACGAATTTGGCGAAGCGCCTTTTGTGTACCATGGCGGATTCCAGTCAAACGGGCACAGCGTCGCACTTTCGCGCGTTGCTTTTTCAACGAGCATGATTGAGTTCCCTTTTATACATCGGGCATTTCGTGGCAGCCGGTCTTCCCGTTCACTAATTGCTTTTGACGTGTCGCCATTCAGATAAAAACCGCCGTCATTAATGTCACTACTAACCATTGTGACTGAATATGTCCGCCGCATCGGATATTGCTCCGGATCTGATCCATAGTCCGGGCAGAGAAAAACACTCGATGTGGTTGAGCTTTGAACCTGTATGATTAATGAATATTGATTCGTGCCGGTTGCGATAACATCACCGGGAAGCCCTAGGTACTCCCGGATTGAAACGGGCCAGAAAGCGGTGCTGGCGCTAAAATGAGGAGGCAGGTATCCATTATAGTCTGTGTCATATTGGGTGAATGCCAAACCGAACTGTTTCATATTGTTTGCGCAGCTGGCCGTTCGAGCCAATGAAATGGATTTTTTCAGCGCAGGCATCAACATCGCCGCAAGAATCGCGATTACCGCGATCACGACCAGCAACTCGACCAATGTAAATCCCGAACGGCTGCCTAACGCTCCGCTCCGGTTTGTTCGCTCGAACATTGAGAATCGCTGCTGAGGAAATTCAAACGGAGGATTTCCTCCATTTTTAGCAACAGATGGAATCAGAGTCTCCACCATAACATCCCCTTTGCCAATGCTTCGTCCAGATGCCAATTCCAATTGATTCGGAATCTTAGCAAGTAATTTTTCAGACTCGTTCTGATGAATCAGTCCTTTCTGCCGCGCCAATCGGACTGTTTCCGTCCATCGTCGATCCAGAATCAGATCCGGCTTCATATCGAGCAGAGTCCGGTACGGAGTCGTAATCTGAAAACCGTGTTTCTGAGCGATCTCGGATGGCTCAAGATTTTTCCGGCTAAACACACAAATATCATTTTCCGCCTTATTTCGTTGTCGGAGAGGAATGATGAAATGGCATTTTTCAGGAACTGTCTGCGTCAGGCCGTAGTAGAACAATGCGCTGTCCTGCCCGATCACCGCCGACAGTTTTTTTCCGCCGACCAGCCAAAGTGACCATTTCGTAAATTCGCTATCAATCGTATCAGTATATCCTGGGAAGCGATATACAGCCCATTCTACTTTTTCCCAATGCCCGCATTTTACGTGATATGCATGAAGGTCACGACTATAACCGGCCTGGATTGCCTGTTTCGTCGAAAAATAGCCATACTGTCTTTTGGCAATCTCTCGAAGTTGGTCATCATTAATCATGATTGCTCCCAGTACTATTCAAACCTTACCGCAAGAAAATCAATAAAGCCAAAATCAAATACAAAAGTGCTGGAAAATAGATATCTGATTGATCGGTAGGGTGTTATGGATAAAAAGGAAGGATGCCTAATTTTATAAATTCGGCATTTTTGTTCGCATATTGACGCAAAAGCGCTGAAAATCAAGCTTATTCTTCGTCACTGAAAGGGGACGCATGTCGTCTTAGAAAAAGACGCATCTTAATCAGGATTGAGGATATTGGGAGAAATGAATGCAATGAGTATTTGCACATTTCGCTTTGACTAAACGGGATAAGTTTGCATGATATGCTGGCGGTGGCAATTTCAGAGAACTGCCACCGCCGCATCAATTACTGGATTTCATAAAAACCGCCGTCACCAACTGTTCCGACAATCGATTTGATTTTTTGAATCAATAAAACGTTTGTGTGTCCCGGTGCATTTTCGTGTGTATCCATCCGGTTTTTCGTGATGCCGATGGCCAGTTTCAGCGGGCGGTTGACCATGCCTTCCGATCCGCCTGCGCCGCCATGACCGAAAAATGATCCCGGATGCTCGGATGTTCCCTTCAGCCCATAGCCCAAGCCAAAGCCATGTCCGAAACACGGAGCGACAGAGCCCGGTTTGATCTGGCATGTGGTCGCTTCATTCAGAATATTTTCCGGAATCAGCCGAACGCCACCCGCTTCATCAATCACAGATGCATAGACCCGAGCAATTGCTCGGGCTGATGTGATGCAGCTGACAGAGGGAAGGCAGCCGCGACGGAGTTCGGGCATGTTTACAAAGTGCATGATCGGCCCCGGGATTTCGATTTTCTCGGCGTTAGCATGGACTTCCGCAGCCGTTGTGTTTTGTGCTTTCTGGCTGGGCTGGGCGACAAACGGCGAAACACGGGTTTCGGCTTCATCGTCAGTCCCGAAAAACATTTCGCGATCAATCCCGAGAGGCCTGGTAATATATTCTTTGAACATTTCACCAAACCTCTTACCGCCGGCGCCTTCGGCGATTCGTCCGGCGAGCCAACCAAAAGTGTAGGCGTGATACCAGGCGCTTGTCCCGGGTGCAAACTTCGGCGTCAACGCCGCGACTTTTGCGCAAGCCGTATCCCAATCCCAGATTTCATCAAACGAAGTAAACTCCGGGTTCTGCGGAATGCCTGCCTGATGCGACAATGCTTGCCGCACAGTCGTTGTTTCTTTGCCGTTACATCCGTACTCCGGCCAGTATCGCGAAACAAGGCTGTCATAATCCAGCTTGCCTTGCGATGCGAGAATATGCAGAAGTGTTGCGGCAATGCCTTTGCTTGTCGAGCAGGTCGGAAAAAGCGTATCGGACTGCACCGGACGCTCAGAGTCTGCAAACATTTTTCCTTCTGCAATGTCCACGACCAGATCGCTGCCGTGATAGATGGCGACCTGTACGCCCATTTCATACCCGTTATCGATCAGTTCCGTGGCGAGTTCAAGCAGACGGGGCTGCAACTGATCGATCTTTTTGGTCATTTCGCTTGTCATGTGTTCACTTTCTGAAAATATTCCTGTTCATTCGTGTCAAGCCACAGTCGGCAAATTGATCTTACCATAATACAGGCGTCTGGTACGGGTCGTCAAGTATTCCTGTTTCATGAAGATATGGGCTCTCTGATAATTTCCGTTCGGATGCTTCGCGCGGGTCTTCAAGCTGGAGCCGGATTGACCCGATAATTCCGCCACTGAAATGGATATCATTGACTCTGACCGTGATCGCGTTTTCTCCGAGTTTCAGCAGATTTGAAGGGATCGGGTAAAGACGCTCCGCCTTCCAGTAATCATTCGGGTTGGTGTCCTTGCCGGTATGGCCGATTTGCACGCCGTTGATAAACATGTCATCCTCATCGTCGATTGCATTCACGACAATCACCGGCTTTGCGCCTGCCGGAATTTTATCGGCCAACGTGAATGTCCGTTTATACCAGAAGTACCCGTCGTGATTTGCCCAGTGTGCATGCTGGCTGTCAAAGTCTCCCGGAACTTTCACGCGGTGCCAGTCACGGCTGTCAGCGTTGGGTATGTCAACCATTCCGTCAACCTTGTGGCCTGACCACCATCCGTCGAGACTTTGCGGTTCCGGGATTTTTATATCGCCGACGGTTTGGATAAATTCAATGACAATCGGCCCGAGAACGCTTCCGTCGCACAGGCACGTGACCGCATCGCGATAGTCCACAAAGATCGTAATCTCATTTTGTGCGGCCTTCAGCAAATCCGCCGGAATCGCATATTCCCGGCTGACGCTGGAGAGGTCGTCAGGATTCGATCCGACGGTTGTCTGGCCCAATGTTTTTCCGTTAATCATCAGTTGATCCGCGCCCGAGATTGTTCCGACCAGAATCCGGATCTGCGAGTCACCGGTCGGGATTTCAGGGATTGAGAATGTCCGCTTGTACCAAAGTCCTTTGGGTTCTGACGCTGCGGCAACAAGTTCGGGTAATTGTTTCTGAAATGATCCCGGGAGGGTCAGTTTTTTCCATTCTTTCATTTCTGTGATTGGCGATGCCGCTGCAGTCTGCGCAGTTGCTTTTGCACAAGACCACTCTCCTGACAGATCGACTGATGCGGCGATCACTTTTTCAATCGCATATGGTTTTTTCAGAAGCCGAGGTGGATTCATTGTTGCGCCGCAATTCAAGAGCAGTGTCCGGATCAGGCGCTCGGTGTTCCATTTTGAATCCTTCAGCCAAAAGTACCGCTCGTCCTGCATGACTGTCTCAGGACTCATCTGGCAGAAGATCCAGGTGCCTTCGCCTTGTTTCGCTTTCGCAAGTACTCCGGTTGGTGCCTGCCACACCGCTCCTTCAATCGGCATCAATGCCTGCATAGCGATATTTCCTTTCCAGAAGAAGTCGCTGTTACCCAGACCACGCAATAGCGGATCCGTGGCGTCAACGATATCGGTACAGTTTATTGAGCGCTGTTCGGTTTTGACAGCGACAGGAGTCCAACCGGAAGCAAACTGCTCTGCCGTTTTTTGCAGACAGAAGATCGTGCCGCCGTTTTCGGCAAATGTCTTCAGCTGTTCTTTCCAACTCGCCAACTGTTCGGAAGACGCATCGCCTAGAATCAGCACGGTTGTTACCGGATCTGCATTTTCTGGTGAAGTCACTGTTTGATATGGAATAAAAAGTGATTTCAGCAGGTTCTCCCCACGAGCCCCTCCCATATAGAGAGTTTTCTTTTGAGTTGATGGCTTGAGTGAAGCTGCGTAGGTGACGAGGTTTTGCAGATAGCGTGATACCTCGGGCCCGGTTTCGGTGCGGCCGCTGACGTCAATCTGGCTGAAGACCACCTGCCCCTTTCCTGCATCGAGCTGCCATGCGGCAACATAATTCAATCCGAATTCGCAATCGGCAAGCGCGTGGAATGCGCCGGTATCGGGTTTGATAACCATGACCGTGGCAAGGTTGTGCCGGTTGCCCCACTTTATCGGGCGATAATGGTCTTTACCGTCATTCCACCGATACGACCAGCGTCCGCCGTTCATTGCCCCCTTCTTAGGGCTGAGTCCTTCCCGGGCAATTTCGTCACCTGCTGTCAGAGTGGCTTCCCCTCGCCAGTACGCCAGTGCCGAGTCCGGCAGGCCGTTAAATAATACGCCGCCGAATTCGCGCGCAAAAATATTGCGGGGCGATGTGTATTCGGTGCGGAACTTGAACCGGTTGCGCAGTGTGTTTTCATCCTGCTCAAGAATGATTACTTTTTTGCCTGCGTTTGTTAATGCCTCAAGATCAAATCCTTCCGGAGTATTTTCCTGCTCATAGTTGAATGCGCGGCGGCCAAAGATCACAATATCGTATCGGCTTAAATCGTAATCCAACGGAACTGAATCAAATGGTACTCCTGCCGCGTGTAATGCGTTTGCTGAATCTCGTTCAGGGTCGATCAGCGCAATCTTTTTGGCTGAGTCAAACTTTCGTGGTGCCAGAATCTGAATATCAACACACTCGGTTCGGATCATTTTCGAGATACCGCCGGACAGATCATGCAAACTTACCGTAAGTGCGCCAGTTGTATCGCCTGAATCCGGAATTGTCGCGGTAATCGGTAGATGAAGTTTTTGACCTGCTGCAACCGTTACGGTTTCTTTTTTCTGCGCAACAGTTTTGCCGCCGAGGGTCAATGTCCATTCATACTGTACCGGCGCGTTTTCCGGCGAGTTGTTCAGTAAGATAATCCCGCGCTTGAGCGTTTCTTTCGGAGCAAAAATATGTGTCTGGTCATAACGGCATTCTGGGGGGCCCGCGACAAATCCGGTCACAGGACGCAGACAGTCTTTCAGGCGTAGCGGTGCGCCGTGATACATGAAGCCGAAGACGCGGAAGATGCCGATGCCGTCTGCACGAAGATTCAGGATCTGCTGTCGCGCGCGTTGATCCCAAACCTGGTTGCGCGGATTATCCCCAAGATCATACTGCTGCGCCAACCAGATCCAACCCTCGCCGGGATAGGCTTCCAGCGCCTGCTTTTTTGCAGCCTCATTGTCATTTTTACAAATTTCATCAATCCGCTTTTTTGTTTTCTCTTCCCATTGGGCAACGAGGTCTGCATCAATGCCAGAGCGGATAAATGCCTTGTCACCTTGAGTCAGCGCACACCACTCTTTAAAAAACTCATGCCCGACGCCATGCTGTCCCCAACGCGGCGCGGCGTACCAGTCCCATAAAATCGGCGCGGCGTATTCCGTGATCGCATATGGTTTAGCGCCATGCCGGATCCAGTCGCTGTTGGTTTCGATGCATTCCTGTTGCGAGCGGAAACTCGGGTAATAGGTGATATGGCAAACATCGTTAAAGCTGCCGCTCTGTTGGGCGATGATGTATCGAGACGGGTCCAGTTCTCGGATGACGGCCTGCCGTTTTTTTTCGACTGCAACATGGTGGCGCATGACGGGATTGTCCGGCCACGTCCTGTTCCATCGCCCATCCTGCAGCAGAGGATTATAGCCGCAGCCCTGATCCAGTCCGTGCGCACCGGGCCCGCGCCAGAAGATCACAGACGGGCAGTTTCCGTATTTGCGGACATAATAAGCCATGCGTTTGCGCTCGTTTGCATACTCCTCCGCGTCGTTATCGTCATTTGCATCCAGCATTGTTTCTGTCGGAAGGTCAAGCAGGACGATACCGGTTGCAACGCCTGCGCTGTCGGCAAATGCCGGTCGCTGATAGATTGGAAACATCGGTTGGCCGGGTTTGGCGGATGATTGTAGATGCTCAATATCCAGAAAGTTGTATCCCATGTCGTTAATATAGGCTGCGATTCCATAGTTGTTATTGCCTCTGACAAAATAGCTCAGAAGTGTTGTCGGGCGTTCGTTCATCTTGACGATGTTTTTGTCAAACCTGAGTTCTCTGAATCCGAACTGTGTCGGGGCGGCCGGATACGCATGTCCTTCCGCATCTGTAATGACAGCATTCAAGTCATAGAGAAACGGTTTGCCAATGTCCCACAGGATTGCGTCTTTCCATGCAACCGTTGTCTTTACTGTTTCATTAGCAGACGTTGCCGTAAAGGTGACCGGTTGAATATTAAGTGCTGTCACTCCCGCGGCGGTGGCGGTGCCTCCGACGGTGTATTGCTTTCCTGTTCTCAGGCCGGTACAGTCGAACGTCAGGTCAAGATGTTTATTCGGAGCGCAATAGGTGCGGATGGTTGTGTAGTCAACAACTGGCGTTTTCATTTCGGCAATGAGGTTGACAGTCCCATGCAGGCCACGCACGGGAATTCCGTTTGCGGAAACGAAGATGACCAGATCCTGTTCTGTTCCCGGTTTCATCTGCCTGGTCAGTTCCAGTTTTCCCCCAGGCCAAGCGACTTCACCGGCTTTGACCTGATCCACATAGACGGTCGCCAATGTTTTCGGTTCATCGATATCAATGTAAATATTGCGTCCATTCCATTCTGCTGGTGTTGTGAGTTTTCGGTGATAAAAACCGCCTAGATAATCACGATCCAGCGTTCTGTTCTTATACAGTTCCCGTGTGTATACGCGGATGTCGATCCAAGCGCCCTGCACGGAAATCGCTGCAGACCAGTCGGCTGGAACCGTCTCTGGTGCTGCCGGTGCGCTTACGGAGTCCGGCTTAAAACGCCAGTCTGCTGTATTGACCTTTTCGCCGTAGCGTAGCCAGTCCCACTTTCCGGCTAATGGTAGTGTTTCGCGAGTGAGAGTTGTTTTATTTTTTACATGAAACTGGACGTTGATGATTTTCCGACAAGCAAGTGCTTGCGGCTCCGCGTTGCCTTCTGCTTTCGCAATGAGCCAGTATTGACCGGAAAACGGCGGCGTGGGAAGTTCGAAGGTGAGTCCGTTCTCCTGCAGTTTGTTTTTCATGACCGGAACGCGAACGGTCGCGATTGTCTTCTCATTCCGTTTCTGAAGCGTCAGTTCGATTGTTGTTTTGTCTGTACGCAGTGCTGCCGGATCAATGTGAAGTGTGCCGGTTAATTTTTCGCCAGCGTGGAGATTGATGTTTCCGCCAGCATCACCTGCTGTGATTTCCTGCACCACTGCCGGTCGAAATGTGGTGAGATCGGTCGAGAATGAAAACTCGTCAATATAAATGTATGCCGTTCCCCAATTGTTATTGATATAAAGTCTGTTCATCGTTGTAAACGGATTGTCAGATACGCCGAATAGTTTTCCGTCAATATAGACCGAGACCGGCGCTGCACCTTCTGGTTTGACGAAGTCAAAGCGCGTCCAACCGGCATGGCGCATTTGGGCGGGATTCTTCTTTGCGCCTGGAGTGTCATACGCGATCCCACTGCCGCAGATCCATAAGTCGTCGCAGCCGTATTCCATATAGCCATTGATGCTGATCCTGCCGTTTTTGTTTTTCCCCTGTGTGTCCTGTATTGTTCCGTTAATGTTAACCTGAATCCCGTACGGAGGGCAGTCAATCTGGGCTGAGCAGTATTGGGGATCAAAGACCCAAATGGTTGCAACACCATGAGTCGCATTTGCCGGGAACGGGATGACGCCGCCTCTTAAGATCTGCGCGCAACCGTCTCCGGCTGCTTTTGTCTTGTGATAGACGTTCCACTTGTTGTTCCCGTTTTTGACCTGTTCGGCCGTGTCGAAGTGATTGACAATCTCTTCTGAATATCCGCAAGGTGTCAGAACAAGCGCGCTCAGTAACAGTTGAATACAGAATGCAAGACGACGGTTCATGGAATCTCTCCTATGACAATATTTTTATACGGCCTGTCTGCGCGGCAGGCATTGTGTGCGAGGCGGATGGTTGACGTATTATTCAGAACCGGATTTTTCCGGCGTGCTCTGCGGAGTCGGTGGCTTTGACTCGTCATTTTTTGGTTCCGGCGGCGGCTCAAGTTTCCGGATTTTGATGTACTTGATGATGCCGTTGAAAAAACGGTCTTCGCCCCACGGGCTATAGCCGATATAAACCGTCCACGGTTGGTCTTTAGGCAGATCCGCGCGATTAGGGATGCGGTATTTCAGCTTTGGTGCCGGCGTTGCCGCTTTGCCGTTTACCAGTAACTTCACTTCGCCGGCAAAAAACTGCATTGTGACGTCATCGGCTTTTCCAAACTCAATCTTCTCAGTCGAATGCAGGCTGAAACTTCCCTTCGCGCCCGCGTCGATATAGTCGTTTGCAATCAGCGACAGGGACATGAAGCCGTAGAACCCGTCAAACAATGGTCCGTTGTAGCCGTCGGGTTTGCGGTTGGCGATCATGACCAGATCGATCTGCACGGGAGTCTTTCCGTCAAAGAATTCAGGAACCTGATCCGCGGTCAAGCGCAGGACAAGTCCGGCGCCGTTATCAAAGCGCAGTCCCTGCTCGACAAGCGCGGGCGCGTCTTTCCAGAACACCATTTGCGGGCCGTCTTTAATCTGGTTGGGAACAAGCCCCTTTTCTTCATCTGCTTTAGTGAAGTCCCACTCGGCAAGGACTGTTTCCGGCTGAAGTGGTGGTTGCTTTTCTTCAGCGCCGTACAGGGCAGAGCTGAACACGGCAGCCGCCAGAATCATCATGAATGTTGAAAGCGGAAGACGCATGCATTTGTCCTTGCTGCCAGTATTGTAAAAAGTTGCTGGTGGCGCGGGTTCAGTCGTTTGCCTGTTTGGTCCAGATTCCTTTGGGATTGTAATAATCGCCGGTTCCGGCAGCGCTTAATGGCGAAAGTGCTGCAACGTGCCCGTCACAAAAGACAAAGTTATTCATGCCGTTATGGGTTTCTTCATCCACATTGACATTGCCAACGTACAAGTAGCGGTAGACATAGACCGGAGAATACGTCGAAAGAATTGATACCCTGTATGAGAGGTTGTTTTTGGCGCCATCTACCGCAAACATTGTTTTTGACGGTGCGGGAACAGCGCGTTCATGCACGGTGCCTGCGTATCCTGAAACTTGAGTTCCATTCGGTTTGGATAACCATCCCGACGTGGAAACAAAAATCCCATCTTGGACGCCACCCGGGCTGGAATGCGCATTGATCCCGTATGAGTTCGGCGCCGCAAGCGCTTGAGCGTCATTGTTAATCTCAGTCGTGTCGGCGGGGCAGTCAAACAGTTTTGTATAGACCCGTGGGTATGCCAATGCATCATACTTTGTACCGAGGTAATCGCAGAATTTGACCTGCCAGGTTGTGTATTGCAGAATTGAGCCGGTTGCACTGAAATCATATCCGGGGACAAACCAGCCGCTATAGTCGCCTTTGTACTGTTCGGAGACAAGCCCCATCTGCTTTTCATTGTTCGCGCAGGCCGACAGCCGCGACATCTCCAGTCCCTTTCTGACCGCCGGCATCAGCAAGCTGGCCAGAATCCCGATAATCGAAATCACAACCAGCAGTTCGACCAGTGTGAATGCCGACTGGCTTCCGACGATTCCCGGACGACGAACCTGTCTTTGCCGAAAGGCGGGCGGTTGGATGCGATGTTCTGCCGTCGCGTAAGCGCTTGCCCAGTGGCTTGGCTTGAGCATGTCGCTCTCCTCTCTTGCATCCCGTTCGGGCAGCGCGGAGACAAATGAGTACTGGTCCTCAGTCCTGAGCAGCCCGTTGGATTCATTTGGCTGAATCAGCTGCCGTAAAAGAGCCCGTTGCACGGATCGCTGCCAGCATCGTTGCAGAATCAATTTCGCTTTCAGATCGCGCAGCGTTTTGTACGGCGTCGTGATCAGAAATCCGGCTTTCGATTGATAGGCATCAAGAGTAACATGCTGCGGATAGATGTCGCAACCGTCAAATCTGTCGGCGGTGTATGCTTTTTCGGCTGAGACGGATACGGTTGTCATTTCCGGACGGGTTTCTGTGAGGCCGTGGTAATAAAGCGCGCTTTCGTGGCTGATGACGGCGGTGGCTTGGGGGCACTTTCGTTTGGCAATCAGGCTGCAGCGGACAAACTCGCTTTCAAGCGTTTGTTCGTACTCAGGAAACCGATAAACAGCCCGGTCGACCTTCAGCCAGTTGCCTTTTTTGACATGATACGTCTGATTGGCTGTCACATATCCGCATTCAGCTGCCTGATGGGAAGTGAAGTAGCCATACTGGCTTTCTGCGATCTTCCTGAGCTTCTGCTTGTCTGTTTTCATGCGT
>QKHZ01000223.1 GCA_003249795.1 bacterium
GCCAACTCATACATCCGCTTCGCTTCTTTGTTTTTCTGCATCCGCCGGAAAAGATCTGCAGCAACCAGAATCTTTGGAAGCTGTCTGCAATCATCCTCAACCACAATTGACTTTTCAAAATCGTTCATAAGATTGAATTGCTTCGCCCAGTTAAACAGTGTATTGAGTTGGCGGTTATTCCGGTCAAACAGATTATTGGCGAAACATTCCATGCACTTGGCCCTGTATTCGAGCGAAAGCATTCTGACAACGCGGTCGTGCTTCTCTTCCTTCAACAGCGCCTTAATCATCGACGGCTCAAAGCGAATGCCCGGCTGCAGATTGAACGGTCTTCTCCATGTTCTGGGCAGAGAGGGGATCATCTTCGCCAGTCTCGCTTCAAGTTCCTTGCATTGTTTCGTCATTCCCAATTGCCCAAGCAATTCTTTCATCTGCCGTAATTCATTATTTGATAGTGGTAAAGCCAAAACCCGTTCAGCCGCATGTTGACCTGTTTTCTGAACGGCTTCGTCCTTCCCTTTATCCGCAATCGCATTACGGATCAATGCCATCTCAACCTGACGTACCACGACTGCATCGGTGGCAAGAGGCAATGCCATCGTCAAAAGCTCTGAGACCTTTGAACACGTGCCAAAATTCGAATAACACGCGCTTCGGAATAGCAGCTCATCCAGCGAAACGGAATCGTCAAATGGGATACCACCAAGAACCGCCGAAAGCTCTTGTGAACTTTTCCTCATACCGGCACCGAATTCATAAACCAGCCATGGATTTCCGAATTCTTTCAAGATACCTTCAATCGTTTCGAATGATGCATCTTTATTCCGGCGGCAATAATCACCGGCGCCCCGCAGCAATTGCCTTGTATATGGCGACATTCCAGCAAATTGCATCGGAGCATTGAGATTGTTTGACATCTCAATCTGCGCCATCTGACGACTCATCCCCTGACGATCCTGCATTGAAATGATCTGGCGCTGAATTAACGCATTTACAGTTTGTGCCGTTTTAACAGAAGCCCCCGGCAAAGGATTTGCCTGATCCCACTTGATATATCTCTGCATAATTTTCTTCCATTCGTCAAAATCATGCAAAGCAAGCATACTGTTGGCAACCATACTAAAAGCCCACGTTTTCTGAACCATGACATCATCAGACACTTGTCCAAAATACGAAAGCATTCTAATTTTTAATTCCATTACTAGTTCCGGAGAAGCTGTCCCTTTCTCCACATTCAGCATATGGAATGCATTGACCACCAAGAGAAGTTTCTCAATACCGTCACCTGTAGATTGGTCAAACCGCTGTAACGCTTCAACAACAACAGGCAGGAGTACTTTCGTATCTTCACCTTTCTGCTCGTTATTGCGCCCCTCTCCCTCCTGCGCAGACGCCTTTTCCCCTTCGGTCGCAGTGCACTCAGCGCTGGACATTTGCGCACGAATCGCCACAATAAGCGCGATGTGCGGAATTTTTTCTTTAAGAATCTCATACGCACGCAAAAAATCTTCCCGCGACGTATTACTTACGGAGCTTCTGGATATCGCTTTTGCAACGATTGAAGGAACACCACTCAGTTGAGAATCGGCAAGTACCTCGTGCAGCGACATTTTATTGAGAAAGCCGGGAAACTCAACAAGCCTTATCCGTAACGGCAAATGGTCGATCGCAAGAGCGTTCAATTGTTTTTCATACTGTGCCTGATTATTTGCAACCGGTTTCCCGGCAAGAACAAGCCACGCGACAACTGAATCAGTCACCTCAGACAGACTCTGCGGCAACGGGAGTTCATTAATAGCTCTGGATGAACGACCTCTCGAAGCAACATGTCCAAACGGCGTCGAAATCCTTGTTACATACGGTCTGTTCGCGGTCGGCAACATCGTCGTCAACAACGCGAGTGTGTTCGTTTCCAACCGGTTCATATAGTGGCGGATCCGGTATGATATGCGGGGCTGCGTTTCAATATAATCAACCGCTTCCGCAAGCAAGCCGTTTCGCCCTGTCACCGCGTTTGGCAGATAATTTGGCGACAATACAACTTCACGCTCCCGTTTGCATTCAAGCGCCCGACGAAAATAAGTAAACGCGACATCTAATTTTTCCTGCGTAATCGCAAGCGCACCGCATAGAACCAGCAACTTATAATCATTGGCCATGATTTTATCTGATTTCATCAAACAGCGAAGTGCAAATTCATTCTGTCCTTTTATAAGAAGTGATTCAACATAGGTCTGCAATTGTTCTGGTGTTCTCTGTTCAGATAAATCCTGCAAAAGCAGTTCAATACTTTTTTCTTTCTGGCCGTTAACCTCATAAAGTCGGATCAATAGTTGTCGCGTTTCCGGCGTTTTATCCAGAGGAAGCGCAGTTGTTAGGGTCTGGATAGCTTCGCTGAAATCACCTTCCATTTCCGAAACACGCGCAATCGCTTTCAGCATTGCAGCATCATTTCCACGGAGGTCCGCGACTTTCCGCAGATAATAATTCTGGCCATTTGCATCAAATTGCGACTCGGCAATTTGAGCTAACGCCAACAGAGGAAATGCCGAATTCGGATTATTTTCAGCGCGTCTCTGAAAGAGGTTCGTCAAATCATCCGAAGTCCCGTCCTGTAGTGCAAGCTCAAGCAGTTCTTTGACATAAACCAATTTCCCGTCACTCGATTTGCTTTCATCCAACAGCTGCCAGTAGATCCGTTTGGCATCATCAAACTTATTAGCAGCCACATATATTTGCGCCAGTCGCATGCGGATATCGCTTGTCTCTGGGAACCGAAGCACAGCTTTTCGAAGCAAGGACAACGCCTCATCCGTTTTTTCCGCATCATCCAATAACGACGCTTCCATCAAGACAGGCGCCGGCGAGGTCGGCATAGACTGCTGCCAACGTTCGCACCACGACAATGCCTTATCCACATCGCCCATTTGTTGGCATACAGTCACAAGTTCGGGATAAATCGATGCGCGCCGCTGCGGTTGAACCTCAAGCATGTCTTCAAGTATTTCCCTGATGTTGGCATAATCCTTTTGCTGGCGGATGACGTACAGCCGTACCTGCAACAGCAGTGCTTTCTCATCAGACGCGTTGGTCTTCCCGATTGCATCTTTCAGAATTTTATCTGCCTGAGAAATCAGATTTGGGCTCTTTCGAGCCAGCAATGTCGCAACCAAACACGTTTCTGATCCACTTAGCGTTTGTCCCTGCGCAATTTTCTGTTGAAGACGATCCAACAATGCCGCTTCCTGATTTGCCTCAACGGCAACATTTATCAGGTCAAGCAGCGTGGTGTTGATTTCAGCCGGATTTGTTGTCAGCACCAGACGTTTTTGCGCATACAGCAGTGCCGCGTCATATTCTTTCTGGCTGCAAGCAGACAATGACGCTTGCAACAGAAACCGGGGGTCACCGCCATAATCCGTTTCGCGGCTGCAAAGGATTTGATATGTCGTTTTCTGCTGTTCATTTTCATTCAGTATCGTGCAACAACGTAACAGTGATTCAAGATCCGCATCAGCAGATACTGCAGAAAGAATCTCGCACGCTTCATTTCCCTTTTTCACCGTAAACAGGAATTCGGCTAGCGACTCTTTTGCGACAGTATCCTGCGTAAACCGTCCAGCCATCATCCGAAGCACTGACTCGGCCCTGTCATCCTGCCCCGACGTTTTCCAGTGTGATGCCACACGAGTGCAAGTCGACTGCGTTGCATTGGGGTTATCGATCAGAGACTGTAGTGTCACGACTTCGTCGCCATGATGTTCGCAGAGTTGCTGCGCTTCAGCCAGCTGAAATGTAATTTCAATATCCGAAGGAAACTCGTCATGCAGTTGCATCAGTTGAGTTTCCACATCTTCATACTGTTTGTTATTCTGCAGCAGGCGCACGTAATCCAGCCGGATTTTTTTATCTCCAGGCGCAACCGCCAAAATAGATTTTGCCGCAGCCTTGCCCTCATCAACCTGCCCCAGATCAAACAGTGTCTGCATCCGAAGCCGAAGTATCCCGATCCGCCCGGGGTTTGCCGCCGCCAGCGCACTCAATTCATTTGACAAGCCTTTCAGGTTATCATCGCGGCGGTACGCACTCCGGATATGATCCAGCACTTCGCGCTCAATCCAGCTGTCAGCACCGGCAATCCCCATCAGCTGCCGCCAAACATCCAGCGCGTTTTCTTTCTGTCCGGTATCGTTATTCAGTTTTGCAAGAAGCAAAAGCAACCGGGCTTTTCGATAGGGGTCTTCCGTTTTTTCCGCCAGCATCTTGCACTCGGTAATCGCCTGTTCGTGCAAGCCTTCAGCCATTTCCAGTGACAAGACCTCTTCCTGCAGATCCGTGTCTTCGGGAAACTCATTCAGCAGAACCAGCCAACAACCAGCAGCTTCGGTTTTCTCCCCATTGCGCGCCAGTGCCCTGCCCAACAATTTACGGATTTTCACTTTTTGCTCTTCGGTCAGTTCTTTGGAAAGTGCTGGACGCAATGTTTTGGCAGCATCGGAGAACTTCAGGCAAGACACTTCTACAACAGCCTTCTGATACAACAGATCGGCCGTTGCCGTTTTTCCGTTCAAGGCATGTTGAAACAGATCCAGCGCTTGCTCAGGGCGGGAGATTTTTTCGTAAAACAGCGCCAAAAGAATCCGCGATCCGGACGAATCGTCTTCCTGCAAATTGTGTTCAAGAAATTGATGAAGATCATCTAGCGACGATGATTCCAGCCACGCGTTCATGAACCGGTCAAACACATATCCTGGCGCTGGTCTATTTTTCAGGATTGTAAAATATTTCAGTGCTGCCTGTTTTGACGGATCATCGGTATCGGCAGCAGCATTCCCGCCCGAATCGACAGGATTCTGTTCCGAAACAGCAGCATGATCGTCAGCACCCACCGTATCCAAACGGCATACAATCAGCCCGATCAGAACAATCGCAGTCACCGCCCACGGCCGCCGATGCATATGCCCTCCGATATGACGGGGATACGAGAACATCTTGTACCATAAACGTTCATTTTCTCCGAAGGTTCATTTGCGGCAAGAGAAAAACTTTCTTACGTATAGCAAGTTTGTTGAGGAATCAGCTGAGACACGGCGAATACATCAATGTCGATCATGAATCCTAATCAGAATTTTACAAAAAAAAAGACCGCGAACTGCGTCAAGCGACAGCAGCGCACGGTCTTTCTGAGATGGATCGTTTATATTTACGAATCAGCGTTACTTGCTTCTTCTCGATTCAGATCAAGCAAGAAAGAAATGCATTCGCAATCGAAAACTCAGCCGATGAAAAGCGGTTTCAGGTGACGGTCAAACACGTTTCCGGCAACATTGCGGGCAACCACTTCTTCATTGTCGCGCAACATATTCAGATACCGGTCACCCATCTTCGCCGCGACCTTGTATCCGACGTGGATCAATTGCCGGAAGTTTTTGTCATACCCCTCGCACTTCTGATCATGACGAAGCGCCTCGACAAACGCCTTGCTTTCCATCAGGTCAACAACAAACGGCTCCGGCAGCGCGTCAAAATCGATATCGATCACCGTTGCATACGGTTCGCACAGTTCTTTGCGGTGTTCATACGCCTGAGTATAGATTTCTTTGGCCAAATCCAGTGCCTCGCCATCAGCTTCTGCGAGACCAATCATCTCTTCCAGCCATGTCGTACCGGCGGTCTTCAGGTGAACGCCGGCGCCAAAGTCTTTCAGCGCTTTGCGAATCGGTTCATACAGCGAAAACTTATCACTACCTGAGTGAACCGACAGCTTCAGGTTGTCCATCAATCCGAATTCCTTGACCGCAAACCGGATCACGGCAACGTCGTCACGGAACTCCCGCTCAAACTGCGGCAGATCACCGACATAATCAACGCCCTTATTGAAACGGCCTGTGAATTTCGGAGCAATCGTCTGTGCCGGAATTTTTTCCTGCGCAATTGCCGCAAGGATGAACAGGAGTTCGTCCGGCGTCTGCGGCGCGTCGGTTTCATCCATCGAAACTTCAGTCACGAAATTACCTGCACCTTTTTTCGATTCAATGTGACGATAAATCTCACCCGCTTCCTTGACTGCGCCAAGGTATGTCTTTGCAATCCGCACCAGATCATCCTGCGAGACGCTTAGCGGAGCCGACAGCCCATCGATTGCAACAGAGCCGACATACTTCTGCATCGACTGGACAAATGCATCGATATCCGCAGCGGCGGCAGGCTTACCGATGGCTTCCGCGACATCGAGGGTAAAGAAATCGCTGCTGTCAATAAACCCGTCGACATTTTTCAGATTAATATGGTCGGCGTCGACAAAATAGGCTCCGCTCCAGCCGCATTCCTTAACAGCCGCGTCCGCTTCTACACGCACACTCGGAGGCTGTGTGCCAATGGTCGTATGCTCACGGTTTGACTTGTTCCATACCGGGGCGATATCGACGCCCAATTCCTTGGCCTTGATAAAAGCCGAAAGCTGTGCCTTGCCCTGCTGGCCGAACCGGTCACCCACACCCATCGAAAACTTCGGAAGTTTCAGCATCTGTCATCCTTTTTATTTTACGGTACTCACCCGTGTTATACTCAACCCAAGATTTCCATTAACCTGCGATTCTGCTAAATGCGCGGCTTATTCTACAGGACTCACTCTTCCACGGAAAGGTTAAATCCGAAATAACGCGCCGCGTTATTGTAAGAAATATCCTTCACCATCCGGCCGACAAGCGCAAAGTCATGCGGAATCAGGCCCTGTGCCATATCGTTTCCGAGAATATTGCACAAAATCCGGCGGAAATATTCGTGGCGGGTGTAGCTAAGGAACGACCGGCTGTCTGTCAGCATCCCGACAAAACGGCTGAGCAGACCAAGCATCGAAAGCGCTTCGATCTGCCGCTTCATGCCGTCTAATTGATCCAAAAACCACCAGCCGCTACCAAGTTGCATTTTGCCTGCGACGCTTCCATCCTGAAAGTTGCCGAGCATCGTCGCCAACATCTCGTTGTCGCGCGGGTTCAGGTTATACAGAATCGTCCGCGACAGACGCCCTTCTTCATCCAACCGTCCTAGCAGTTTTGAAAGCGGTTCTGCAAAGCGCCAGTCACCGATCGAATCAAAACCGGTATCCGGGCCAAGCTGTTTGAACAGGCGGCGGTTGTTGTTGCGCATTGCGCTGACGTGAAGCTGTGTGGTCCAACCGCGTTCAAAATCCATCAGTCCCCATTCATACAGCATCGCGGATTTAAACTGGTCTGACTCAAGTTTCGTCGGAACCGCGCCGCCTCGAACCTTGGCAAAAATCGCCTTGATCTGCGCACCGGTATAGTCTTCAGCATACACAGTATCCAGCCCGTGGTCAGAGAGACGGCAACCGCATTCATGGAAGTACGAGTGGCGGTTTTTCATCGCATCCAGATACGAATCAAAATCGGTAATCGACACGCCTGAGGTTTCGGCCAGTTTATCGACCCACGCGTTAAACAACGCCGGATTATCAACCGCCATCCCTTTGTCCGGCCGCCAGGTCGGCAGCATCTGCACGGTAAAGTCATTGTCGGCAGCAACGGCTTTATGATGTTCAAGCGAGTCGATGGCGTCATCTGTCGTGCACACAAGGCGGACGTTTGACATCTTCATCAGTCCGCGGGCTGAAAACTCATCCTTCTGCAGGCACGCGTTTCCTTTTTCCCAAACCTCTTTTGCCGTTTCCGGATTCAGCACGCAGTCAATCTTGAAGAACCTCGCCATTTCAAGATGCGTCCAGTGATAGAGCGGATTCCGCAACAGATACGGCATCGTTTCCGCCCACGCCGAGAACTTTTCCCAGTCAGAGGCGTCGCCTGTGCAGAAGCGTTCATTCACGCCGTTACTGCGCATCGCACGCCACTTGTAATGGTCACCGTGCAGCCACACTTCGGCCATATTGGAGAAACGCGTATCCTCCGCGACCTGTTGCGGGGGCAGATGGCAGTGATAGTCGACAATCGGCATGTCCTTGGCGTAGTCATTGAACAGCCGCTTGGCTTCTTCTGTCTGAAGCAGAAAATCATCGTGAATAAACTTGTCCGGCATCGGTGTCCCCTATCTGTCTGAGCCTGTAACGGTTACGCATGCAACCAGAATCGCATTCTGCAGAAAAAAGCTGGGAGAATGACTAGCCATTTCTGCTATAGCAGATATAATACACAATAAATTCGATTCGTCAAGCCACGTTGAAAACCTTGCAGGAAAGTAATAAAGACGATATAAGTATACAGAAGTTTGAAAACCGTTAAAAACGATCCTCCGGCATCGACCGGAACAAGCAGATTTCCAGAAAGGAACCAACTCCATGTCCGATATGAACCAGACCCTGAGCAAACTTGGCGTCATCCCCGTCGTGAAGATCGACAATGCTGCTGACTCTGCGCCCCTGTGCGAAGCGCTTGTCAAGGGCGGCCTGCCCTGCGCCGAAATCACCTTCCGCACAGCCGCCGCCCCCGAAGCGATTAAAGCTGCCAGCAAGATCTCCGGCATGATCGTCGGTGCCGGCACAGTTCTGACCGTTGATCAGGTCAAGCAGGCGATGGACTGCGGCTCGACCTTTATCGTCAGCCCCGGCTTCAGCGCCAAGGTCGTCAGCTACTGCGTCGACAACAAGATCCCGGTCTACCCCGGCGTCTGCACCCCGACTGAAATCCAGATGGGCATGGAACACGGCCTTGATGTGCTGAAGTTCTTTCCGGCGGAAAACTACGGCGGCATCAAAACGCTCAAAAGCATCGCACCGGTATACGGCAGCGTAAAGTTCATCCCGACCGGCGGCATCACCCTCGCGAACCTGAAAGACTACCGCGCTCTGCCGAATGTTCTTGCCTGTGGCGGAAGCTGGCTGTGCACAGCAGACCTCATCAACAACAAGAAGTTTGATGAAATCGAAACCCTGGCGCGTGACGCTGTTGCCCTCGCCAACAGCTGAGCGTTTCACATTTCCTGCCAACCGATAAGAAATCCCCTCCTGCCGCGATGCAAGAGGGGATTTTTTTATGCACAAGAAATACTGGCCAATCAGTTCCGAAACATCAACTCACGAGAGACGTATTTCTTCTTACCACGCAAATTGCAGCTATGACTACACCATATCATTGATATTCCAGTGCAGATTATCCAAGACAGCCTTCATCGCCTGAATGGTAGGTTGCCCCAGCTTCAACGTTGGTTCGTAGCGCTGAACCGCAAAGAAAATCGAGGTGCCGAGTGCCGGACCAAGGAAACGGTGCGGACGGCAGAACTTTCCGTTGCACAGATGAATAAACGGCGTTTTGAGTTCTCGCTTCAGCACCATGGTTGTGCGGAACGCTTCAGCCAGTTCTTCCTCGGTATCGACAGTTGCCACGAGCTTGACAACATCAGCCCCGCGTTTTTCGACTTCCTGCAGATGTTCGACAACCTGCTCTGCCGTGCGAGCGCACTGCATGTGTGACGAGATCACGACGTCACCGCCTTTACTGTGAATTTTGTCAATGAGTTTCTTCTGTTTGTCGATTGCTGCCGCGTTGTGCGTAATCTCCATATCCGACGGATCGTACAGATCCCCCATCACGTCAACGATCGATGCACCGGCATCAACAGCCGCCAGCAGCACTTCCTGCCGCTTGTCATCATCGGGTTCTGCGAACGTGCCATTTCGATAAAAGAAAAACATGAATGGCAGTGCAGAAGAATCGATCACGCTTTTAAGTGAGTCATGGTTTCTGAACTCCGGATTAAGGTTCGCAAGATCAATCGCGATTCCCCGCGCCCCATCAAACTCGGAGTTACCGATTTTGGCAACCAACTCCTGCGGTGTCGCGCCACTCATAATCGAGGTGAGGATAGGTTCTGACTGGTTTAAAAAAGAACGTTTCATGATTTATCCTTTTTCATATTTATTAATTTGTTATTCGGACGATTCATACCAGAAAATCACTTCACCATCAGAACGACCTTGCCCAGATTCTCCTGTCCCTGCAAGATTGCGTGAGCGGCTTCCGCCTGCGAAACCGGCAGCGTTTTGTGGATCAAAACTTTGATCGCAGCCGACGAGAAAGAAGGCCAGAGTTCTTTTTCAAGCCCGCCTAAAATATCAGCCTTCATCTCGGACGTCCGGCTGCGCAGAGTGCTTCCGATCAATTTGACCCCGCGACGGAAAAAGTCGTTCATATCAATCTCGGTCATCGCCCCGCCAAGGCTTGCGATCACGATCCACCGTCCGCCGCGCGCCATCGTGGCAACGCATTTGCCGAGGTTTGCACCGGCAACGCAATCCATCGCCACATCCACCGGATGATCTTTCAGAACGGTTGCGATATCCTCCTTTTTCCTATTGATGACAACATCCGCGCCGAGCGCTTTTACAAATGCGGCCTTTTCATCCGAACCGACAGTTGTTACGACCTTGGCACCCAGCGCTTTTGCAAGCTGAATCGCAGCCATCCCCAGCCCGCTTGCGCCAGCCTGAATAAACACAGTATCGCCTTTTTTCATCTGCCCTTCAATGCAAAGGTTCAGATACGACGTCGCAAATGCTTCCGGAATCGCCGCGGCCTCTGCCATCGACAATCCATCCGGAACAGGCAAAACCATGTCCGCAGGGACGGCAACCTTTTCGGCATAACCGCCGCCGCCAAGCAGCGCGCAAACCTTGTCGCCGACTTTCCAACGCCCGCCCTTCGGCGCATGACAGATCTCGCCTGCGACTTCAAGACCCATCCACTCCGGCCATCCCGGAGGTGACGGGTATTCACCATTGCGCTGCATCAGGTCTGCACGGTTGAGAGCAACGGCGTGAATGTCGATGACGACTTCGTTCTCTTTCGGTTGCGGCTCAGGAACTTCACTCCAGACGAGGTCTTTGTTTTCTTTGATCAGAACTGCGTACATATTATCCTTTCCATTTCGTATAGCCGGAAGCGGCAAGCACGACTTCCTGCACGAGTGCGTCATGTTCATACGTATAGGGGTTATCCATTTCACCCCGGATGATGCTGGCAAGTTCCAGCAGTTGCGCCTGATACCGGTCGCGTTTCACGCCGAGGCCGATGGTGTGGTTGCCTGCCGCGTAGCCGTCATAGTCTTCGTGGAGGCGCAAGTCCAGGGTTAGCGAATTCCCGTCAAAACGTTCCAGAGGGCAGAACTCTATCGTCCCCTTTGTGCCGCAGATTTTGCAGCGACGGTTTGATAATCCTCCGACTTCCTTGCTGCAAGCGCGTAGGGTGACGGTCGCATTCGGGTATTCGAGAATCGTCAGGCAATTATTTTTAATCGCGTCATCATATCCCGGCGCTGATTTCAAAAACGGTGTGATCGCTGCAGGCCGCCCCATGAGCGAAACAACGAAGTCAATCAGGTGACAGCCGAGATTAAACATGATCCCGCCGCTGAACTGGCTCAGATACGTCTGGTACTCTTCGCCGCCATAATCATGACTCATCGACAGCTGGATTTCAAAGATCTCGCCCAAACCTCCCTCGCGGATAATCTTCTGGCTGAACTGCATTGCAGGATTATTCCGGAACATATATCCCATCTGAAACGGGACACTCTTCGCCTTGCAGCCGTCCAGCAGCTTTTTGAAGTTTTCAAAATCATGAAGCTCGCCACCGGGCTTGTCCATGTGCATTGCAAGTCCTCGTTCCATGCAGCGGAGCGCGGTCGTGACAAGATCCCCGTTCGGTGTTTCCACACACACCGCCTGCAAGCCGTCGACAGCAAACAGCTCGTCTTCGGTCATCCACTTCAGACCCTCATACGGCTTTAGATCTGAGCCGGCAAACTTCGCCGCCGTCGATTCTCGGTCATCAACAATACCGACAATCTCATACACATCCGGAAGGATCTTTAATGTATTGATCTTGCCTGATGCGTGTTCATGGCAAACGCCAATCTGGCCGATTTTGATTTTTTCCATTTTATTCGCCTTCTTGTTTAGATCAGAATTGGCTATTTGCAAGCTGACAACAGATACTCGTCCATGTTATCCGAAGCGACTGATGCCCCCCATACGGTATCTTTCGGAAGCGCCGACAGCTCTTTTTCAAGGCCATCGCGAAGCGGCATGAAGTCTTCCTGTTTCAGCCCTGTCACACGCAACACTTTGGAGTTATCGACGATTCGCGTATACAGCCTGTCATAGGCAAGCTGGTATCGCGCACCAGCGGTTCCGCCCATGATTTTGAGATAGTCATCTGTACTGACAGCCGTATATTCCAGTCCGATGATCTGATGATAATACTCCGCGATCTCTCCCCAGCTGTGGTGCTCGGACGTCGCCAGCGTAAAGCATTCGCGGTAGGCTTTGTCGTTCAGTAGAAGCCGTGACATCAACCGGGCCACGTCTCCCGCCCAGCTCATCGTGCCCTGCACGCTCAGCGCCTCTTCCGGCAGAACCAGTTTTTTGCCCGCAAGTGCACGCGCGACGACGATCGGTGCTTCCAGCGTGACGAGTTGATAGCGGAACTTTGAATACGTAATTGCCGGGCGGACGATGGTCCAGTTGTCGTAACTTGACGCCTGCAAAACGTCTTCTCCCTGCGCCTTGTACAGGGCATAGTCGGGGGTGGCAAGAAAGTCTTTATCTAGGGAAACATCCAGCAGTCGCGGCGTCTCTTCGGTGATCGGGTACGCGCCGCTATAGATGCGATAAGAAGAGAGGAAAATATAATGGTCGGTATTCTGCAGCAGCAGATCCATCCGCTGTTTGAACTCGTCAGCTGTCGGGTAAATCAGAAAATCGACGAGGGCATCGTATTTCTGGCTCAGAAGCTCTGCCAGAAAACCGTTGTCTTTTGCGTTGCCTTTAAGATACGTGATATGCGGGTTGTCGGAGACCTTCTCGTCCAGTGACACGACCGTGACGTCATACCCTAATGACACCAGTTCCGGCACCAGATATACCCCCATCGCGCCGGTTCCGCCAAGAACCAGTGCGGTGCGGCCTACTGAAGAACTGCTTTGATTCGAACTCATTCTATTATCCTTTATAAAAACGATTCAAGATGCATTCACATTCACAGGTATTTTCTGTTTGCGCTACCGAATCTTACTCCAGTCAAAGACAATGCCGAGTGGCGGGTTGCTGCATTCGGCCAGACGCGTATACACCGCAGGCGCATCTTCAGGCGAAACGATTTCTGAAATCAACGGACGGGTCTGGATCTTGCCAGCGGCGACAAATTTCAGAAATGTCCGGTAGTCGTCCTGCTCCGTCCAGTGATACGGTGCCGACTCCAGTCTTGAGCGCGTATTCGTATGCGCACCGATCAGCGAGATTCCGCGGCGGTGGACATATTTATAAAAATCAATCGGCACATCCGAAATCCGCGTGCACCCCAGAAGTGAGATCCGGCCTTCCCACGCGATATATTCCAGCGCCTGCTGCAACGCAACCGACAAGCCTGTGACCTCAACAACGGCATCCGGCCCGCTGCCGCCGGTTGCTTCTTTTACCTGATTAATAAACGCAGGATCGTCAGGAGAAAACGCTGCAGTCGCCCCAAGTTTCAGTGCAAGCTCGCGGCGCTTGGGATCAAGATCTGCAACCACAACAGGAATCGCTCCCGACAACAGCGCAATCTGCAGCGCAAACACGCCAAGAATCCCCTGCCCGGCGATCATGACCGATTCGCCCAGTTCAACCCGCAACTTGCGGACGCCCAGCATCGGAAATGATGCAATATGCGCGAACGCCGCATCCAGCAGGTCGATCGAATTATCCTCAATTTTCACAATGTCTTTTGCACGCTTTACGGTATGGGTACGATGTCCGCCCCATTGCACGACCACGCGGTCACCGACAGCCAGACTCTCGACCTGATCACCAATCGCAACCACACGTCCGGCACCGCTATATCCTTCAGAGTGTGGAAAGCCGGTCGCAGCGCTGCCAGTATTCGGCAATGCCAGCAGGTTCGCGCGCTCGGTTCCTGCGCTGATGACGGTATAGTCATTTTCAATCAAAACCTCATCCGGCTTGACCTCAGGAACGGTATAGTCTGTTAAAACAGCTTTGCCACGTGCGGCGTAAATAACCTGTTTCCCGTTCATTAGCTCCCTTTCGCGTCTTGCGTCTTAACCAACTATATCGCACGCTACACCTGCATCAAAATCAATAGAGACAATAATTTATGCAAAGAATGATGATTTTCTGATTTGATTACAGAAATTCATCAGGTAGATTGAAACAGTTTCAATTATCAGAAAGGGTTTGAGATGAAATTGCGTGATCTTGCGAAGTTAGCCGATGTGTCACCGGCAACAGTCTCCCGTGTATTCAGCCATCACCCGAATATCCGCGAGGAGATCCGGCAGAAGGTGCTGGACATTGCCAAAAAACACGGCTATCACCCGAAACTTGCCCGCAAACAGCGCAATGTCATTATCATCCTGCCTGACGATCAGATTTATCCGATCCGCAACTGCCTTGAAATGGTCATGATGGCGCTGACGCTGGAGCTGCCTAGGCGCGATTTCCGGATCGAAGTGCTTCCGCAGAGTAATCTCGACCGGCTTGACAATGTCCAGTTTTGTGGTGCGGTTGCCATCGGCGCAGTTCCGAACGATTTCAAGTCGTGGCCTGCGCGGTTTCCGGCGCCGCTTGTACTTGTCGACCGTCAGGCACCGGCAAACTGCCCGAATGTCTACTCGGTACGCTCTGACGAAGTGCAAGGTATGGAGCTTGCCGTCGAGCATTTCCATGAACGCGGCTGCAAAAAAATCGGTTGCATCATTTACGGTACGCCGGGATTCGGCAACGCCGATATCCGGACAAAAGCGCTGCAGGATGCGCTGCAGAGCCGAGGGTATCCAGTCAATGACGCGCTGCTGCATATCTGCCAGGACGACCGCTATGTCGAGGTGATCGGAAAACTGCTCAAACAAGGAATCGACGCTCTGTTCTGCCCCGGCGGCAATGCAGGCATTATCACGACCTATGCGCTGTCACTGTTCAACAAGCAGGTTCCGGATGAAATTTCGCTGATCGCCTCCGAGCACAAACTCTTTTCCCGCTATGCCACCCCGCCGCATACGACCATCACGCAGGACCACCATGAACTGGCGAAGATCGTCGCGGACATCATCGACGCACAACTGGATGAGTCCACGCCTCAACGGGACTATATTTTGCCGTACAAACTGATCTGCCGCGACAGTGTCCGCCACGAATCCATCTAATTGATCACGCTAAAAAAATCCCCCATCTGCAGGCATGCAAGAGGGGGATTCTGAAAATCATTGCTAGCGGTTTACTGCCTTGGTGCAAAAGACGAACAGCCGTTGCTGTTACTCTTTCTTGCCGCCTTTGCAGCCTTTGGCGCACTTGCCGCTCTTGCGCGGCGGCAGCTTGAAGTCCTTCTCCAGCTCGATCACCTCATCCTCGTCGATCTTTACCAGCGGGCCGATACTGCGCGCGGCAACGACCGCCTTGGCACTGAACTCGGCGACTTCCAGACGGTCAAACGCGTTGAGCAGGCTGCTGCCCGTGACCACCACGCAGTCATTCTCAATCAGTACCAGCGGCACCGCCGGGCCCAAAGTATTGACCAGCAGATCCTGATTGACGACGTTGGTTCCATACGGCAGGCTCGGAACATCGCGCAGCATGATGTAGCTTTCCGGAATCGTCCGCGTGTCAAACGGCGTGTGGGTGATCCCGAACGCCATGATGTTCGGCGGGTGCGCGATCATCACGGTATTGATATCCGAATGCTCCTGATAGATCTTCTGGTGCAGCAGAACCGACCGGCTCGGGTGCTTGCCCGCTTCGCGCCAACCGTGATCGATCCGAACAAGGTCGCGCGGTTCAATGTACTTGCGGTCGACACCATACGGCGTGATGATGAACGAGTCATCGCCCAGTCGCGACGAGAAGGTCCCCTGCGTGCTGGTAAAGAGCATCTGGTCATACGCGCGGTGGATCAGGTCACACATCACCCGGCGCGCTTCGCGTTCCTTACTGGAGTAGCCGTTAGGGATAAACTCGTCCAATGACGTCGGCTGCTTTTTCTCAAACTGCGCCAGCTGCGAGTCATCCAGCCCGACCGGATTGTCGAGGGCGTGTGACTTGATCAAGAGCCGTGCGCAGAAGTCCAGCGTCTCAAACCGCATGAACGCTTCAAACAAAGATTTTCCCGCACAGACGATCCCG
The DNA here is from genome assembly GCA_003249795.1 of bacterium. Taxonomy (GTDB): domain Bacteria; phylum Planctomycetota; class SZUA-567; order SZUA-567; family SZUA-567; genus SZUA-567. The sequence continues at coordinate 16,145 of QKHZ01000223.1, forward strand.
TGATTTTCCAGCATCACGGTATTAAGACCAGTGGCAAAGTGCTTGGCAATGTTCTGGCCGAGTTGGTCACTGCCTGGAATCGCATACTCCGCCATCGCCACCTCTCCGCAAACAAGATGTGCATTCGGAATAATAGACGTATCCGGCAATGTGCGGGCGATACTGAACGCGACTAGCGCTGGCGGATGCGCGTGCAGAACCGCTTTTACATCTGGACGCATCTGGTAGACTTGGCTGTGAAACGGCAGCTCAACCGAGGGCTTGTGCGGGCCGACCACTGTGCCGTCAGGCTTTACGCACAAAATATCGTTCCGGGTCAGACTTCCCTTATCGATCCCGCTCGGGGTAATCCAGATATCCCCGTTATCGTCGATAATCGAGAGGTTTCCGCCTGATGTTGTTGTCATTCCGTACCCGTAAATCCGTTCCATGATCATGACGATCTGATCACGTGGATGTAAAAGATTCGACTGATTCATCTCTATCTCCTTTTTTTCTTGCCGCAGCGCGGTCATGAAATCGCGTTCGTTCTCTTGACGTTTATTTCTTTTAGGCTCGCTTTTAGGACTTTTTCAACATCCCGTGTTCACGGCGA
>QKHZ01000162.1 GCA_003249795.1 bacterium
GCACACTTGAGAACTTTTCCAGCTCTCGGCCAAAATCGGCGGCGGCCGCTTCCAGCGTCGGGATGTCGGTGTGGCCCAGTTCAACCTCCAGAGCCACGCGGTCGCCAGGTCCCATCGTCGCACTGTATGTCAAAGACTCGACACCGACGACTTCCCCCATCAATTTCCGCCACTTTTGCGTAAACTGGCTGACAGAGATGTCGCGCTCGTCACTCGATACCAGAAAAACGCGAACTTTACATTCATTACTGTCCGAGGTCAGTCCCCAGATCCCTTTCAGGATCTTGTCGCCACCATTTTCCTTGACGACCTGCAATGCTGTTTGTTCAAGTCGGGAACGCAAGTCATCAGTCGCTTCGACAGGAGATCCATAGGGCAGGACAAGCGAAGCTGTCACATTGTCGCCTTCGATTTCAGGACGGTCGGTAATCCGTAATCTGCCGCCAAAATAATATCCGACCAGTAAAACCAATACACCCACAAATGCGGTAAGGGTTACATACCGGTGTTCGGTTGCTTTTCTGATAAACGGCAAATAATGGAACTCGATCATATTCTCCAACCATTTGCCGATCTTCTGCTGGCGTTTGTGAATCATACCGTACAGCCCGTTATCACGGTGCTTGTGCTGGTGGCTGAGGTGGGCAGGGAGAATAAATAACGACTCTACAAGCGAGAGTAAAAAGATCGTACAAACGACCGCCGGGATCACAAGGAAGAGTTTTCCAAACGTTCCTGGGATCAACGCCAGCGGTAAAAATGAAACCACATTCGTCAACACCGAAAAGACAACTGGAACCGATACCTGACGTGCACCGAAGATCGCCGCGTGCATCGGATTGTCACCGCGCTGCCGCCAGTCATAGACGTTTTCGCCGACGACGATCGCATCGTCAACCACAATCCCCAGCGCCATGATAAACGCAAAGAGCGAAATCATGTTAATGGATACATCCATCCCCGGCATCAGCAGCATCGTTCCCAAAAACGAAACCGGAATCCCCAGCATCACCCAGAATGCAAGCCGGATCTCCAAAAATAGGCCAAGAGCGATAAACACCAGACACAAGCCCATTACCGCATTACGCATCAACAGGTCAATTCGCTGGGCAAAGACATCGGACATGTCGTTCATCACCGCAAGATGCAATCCTTCCGGCAATGTCGGATTGGTTTTGGCAATATATGCCTTGACCACATTCGCCACATCAATCGGTTTCTGGTCACCGATCGAATAAACGTTGACCATGATCGCAGGCTTGCCGTTAAAGTTTGCGGACATATCGCTGTCTTCAAAACTTTCGCTGACCGTCGCTATTTCACCGAGGGTCACAACTGTTCCGTCGGAGTTGCTGATGATCGGGATGTTCTCAAACTCCGGCCCATATTCGCGGCGCTCACTCATCCGCAGCAGGATTTCACCGTTCTGCGTTTTTACACTGCCTCCGGGGATTTCCTGTGCGGTTTGCCCAATGATTGTCGCCACATCCGCCAGTGTCAGGTTATACGCGCGCAGTGTATCCTGCGGGATCTCGACGGTAATCTCCGGATCGCGTGCACCCGAAAGGTCTACGACCGTGATCCCGTCCTCCTGCAGAATCTCGTCACGGATCTGTTCCGCGGTTGCGCGTAGTACATGTTCGTTTTGATCGCCGTAAATCGCGACATTGATCACTTCACGTTGAATTGTCGGCAGGCTTACCGTCGGGCTTTCTGCCTCTTCCGGATAGCTTGTGATCCGGTCGACTGCCGCCTTGATGTCCTGCAGAGCTTTTTGCGTATCGGCGTTATTCAGTAACTCGACAACCACCGTTCCCGTGCCTTCGGTTGCCGTCGACGTCACGCGCTTGACACCGTCAAGGCCGCGAACCGCTTCTTCGGTCGCGAGAATAATTCCGTTTTCGACTTCCTCGGGGCTTGCGCTCGGATAAGGAACCGAGATCGTCACCTCATCCAGTTCAAAGGCCGGGAATACTTCCTGCTTGATCTTCCCCGACATCAAAATACCGCCGAGTAATAGCAAAATCATCAACAGGTTTGCCGCCACCGGATTGGACGCCATCCAGCCGACAGCTCCCTTGGTGACCAGATCGTGTGTGCTCATTTGCTGGCCTCCGTGGTTACGTTTGCCGGAGCGTCTTGGACATCAGTTTTTTCGGTTTCTTCTGCTGCATCGGTGGACTCGTCTGTCATTTCGCGCAGCGCCATTCCGATCACCGGTGCAGGCATCCGGCTGGTAATCAGCTTGTCACCCGGTTCAAACCCGCCGATAGCAATCAGTGTATCCGGTTCGCGAAACGCCACTGTCAGCGTCCGTTCTGCCAATTTCTTTTGGGTTGTCATTACCCATACGCATTTTGAGTTGTGAACCGCTTTGCGCGGAATCCGCCAGGAATCCGGCACGTCCAAGCCTTCAATTTCGACGGCAACGGTTGTATTGATCAAAAGTGGCGGTGCGCCTTTTTCTTCTGACTTTCCGGTAGTTCCGATCAGTAGCCGCGCCAGCCGTCCGTTCGGATCAGCATCCGCAAGCAGCCGCAGGACTTTTCCCGGATAGCTTGTCTGCTTGATGCCGGTGTCGACGATGATCTTTACGGTCGCGCCATCAGTGCCATTTTCCGGCAGGCGGATCATCGGCAGCATTTCGACTGCAACCGATACCTGAATATGAAACTGATCGGTTCCGGATAACTCCGCTGCTGTTGTCGATGTCGTCACGGTTTGTCCAACGTCAACTGACTCGCTTAGAACCGCGCAGGCAAACGGCGCAGAGATGACCGTTCTTTCGACATCACGTTTTGCTTTGTCGACCGCACTCTTGGCTGCTTCCAGTGCAACCGCTGCTGCTTTTAGCTGGGGTTTACGCAAGACGAGATCTCGGTCGGCACCGGCGCGGTCTTGATCCGATTTCGTCCGGTTCCAGTCTTCCTTCACGACCCGGTGCTCACCTACTTCAACCTGATAGTCCGATTCTTTTTCTGCCTGTGTCGCTTCGGCTTGGCTTAGGGCGTAGTTATAATCGCGCGGGTCAATCTTAAACAGCGGCTCGCCTTTTTGAAACGTTCCGCCCGGTTGCAGGGCAGGGCTGACCCAAATCACCCGGCCGGAAACTTCAGGCTGAATCGTCACCGTCTGTGCCGACTGCACGATTCCCAGCGCAGGCACTTCTGTATGACACGTCTTTTGGCTGAGCGTCATCGTCTCGACCAGTTCTGTCCGCTGTTCAGGTTTTGCATGGCCTGCAACAGGTTTGGTCATAATAAAGTAAGCTGTTACACCACTACTGATGATCAGGATAACCAGAATAATCAGAAGGCTTTTCTTATAAGTGATTAGAAAGTTTCGCATATGTACTCCTGTGATAACTCATTCAACCTGTTGTGTTTTTCTCACGCTCTCTCTGGGCATTGCCTTGCATGCAGAGCGGTCTGCGTTCAAGTTTGGCAGAGAATTTCCATATTCATGTGTTCCAAGGAAGAACAATCGTCAATTTCAACTCAAAAGGTCATTTTATTTAATGACTATAGCATCCGGATTTCCTTTTGCAACGCAAAAACGCATTTTCGCAATTTCCTACCGCTGTATTTTTATTATCTGTAAACAAAGTGTTTCCTTGATCAAAATGGATTTTGACACAACATCGCTCTCGGATTAGAGTTAATAATTAGAGAGAGGGGAGGTATCTGGTGCGTGTATTGGTTGCCACAAAGCCTTCTGCGTGGGCGCAACAACTGCCCCAGTGGTTGCAGGACTGGGGATATGAAGTTACCTCTACCAGCGATGGCAATGAAGCACTGAAAATTCTGCAAGCAGATAATCCGCCGCCGTTGCTTCTGGCTGAGTGGCAGTTGCCCGGGATTGACGGTACGGAGCTGTGTCGTCTGTTGTCGCGCACAGACGGGGTGATCTGCACATATGCAATTCTCTTGACCCCGCCACAAATGCTTGAGCAGGTCGCCGACCTTCTTCAACATGGCGCCGGTGATTTTATCCTGTGCCCGCCTGAATCGCTTGAACTGAGAAGCCGACTTGCTGCCGGATACCGGATTATGTCCGAGCAGAACAAGTTGCGCATGCAGATGAAGATGATGGAGGAGCTTGCTGAAAGCCGGTTCCGCCAGTTGATCCATGCTGACCGCCTTGCCGCGCTCGGAACGATGGCTGCCGGTGTTGCGCACGAAATCAGTACGCCCTTGGCGTTTATCTGCAGCAGCGTCGAACTGCTTGAGATGTATTGGGACGACCTGATTCCGACAGTGGATTTCTCGAAGCTTCCGGAACAACGTGCCGGACTTCTGCAAAGCGATATTCCCAAGGTCCACCAGACGATCCTTCGCGGTGTCGAGCGGATCAACGGACTTGTCAGTACGCTCAACACCTTCAGCCGTCGTGGAGACGATACGTTTATCAAAACCGATCTGCATGAGTGCCTCAATAACGCGCGCGAACTCTGCATCAATGTGGTCAAGTATACAATTGATCTTCAGCTGGATCTGGACGCAGACCTTCCGGAAATCCGTGTGCGCCCGCGGCAGATCGAGCAGGTGCTGATCAATCTGATTAAAAATGCGGCTGATGCCATCAACGCCAACGACGAAACCGAAGGCGTCTTGCGCATCACGACTACGCATACTGATGACGCTGCGATTCTGATTGTTGAAGACAGCGGTCCCGGAATTCCGCCCGAGCATATCGATAAAGTCTGGGAAGCGTTTTATACCACCAAAGCCGCCGGAAAAGGCACTGGCCTCGGCTTGCCGATCACTCGCGGAATTATTGAAGACCACGGCGGGACGATCATTCTGGATACAAGCCCTCTTGGAGGTGCGCGCTTTACGATTAACCTTCCGTTTAATCATCACGCAGGGCAATCTGAAGAGCCGGAGCTGGCGGTCATTATTGACCCGCAGGTTTCGCCGGAGTTGATCGAAAAAAATTCCGGACTCATTTGACAACCTGCATCCGGATGGCATAGTAACTACTGGACAAACGCTATGTGGGAGGGCATCGAAATGGGTGCAGAAATTCCACCGGAAAATAACCGGGCTCCGGCTAGAAACGCCGGAGCCTTTTTTATTGCTTCCAAACTGTTTTTGGTTTGAAGTTTGGCTTGTGCGGCAGGCAATTTTTAATCTGTCAGAAAAATCAATTCGATCAGAAGACCGGCAGAAGTCGGGTATCCAAACTGATAGCGCAACTTTATTCTGCAATTTTATCACGAGATTCACCGTTTCCCTGATCTGCCAACCGCAAGCAACGATGAACCATTCTGCCCTCGCATTCTGAGTCGACTTCACACCCAGTGCGCGGAAGGTCCCCTGTTCCTTACGCGAACGATTTTTTGGATTTCCCGACAGATTTGCCGTCGTCCATGAAACCCCTAATCCTGTAACAGGATACTGAATAGAGAGCTGATACCCACTCAATCAGGTAGCCTGTTTGCTGGATTGTGGGGTTAAGCCTAAAAAGGTAACACAAAAATAAAAAATCATTTTAATTAAAATGGGCGTATGGTTTCATTGATTGCACAAGAAATGTGTGATTGGAGAAATCCGGTCTGGAAAAATGAAAAAAAGGATGTTACATTTATATAGCACTCGCCACATTCCTTCTGACAAAGGTTAATGCAGCGTGCACCAGATAGCCCGGTTATGAAATAGAAATGAATTGGGTAACTGCGTTCCTGTTTGGGAAAGTGATAACCGCCTATGGGAGATGCGCTTGCAGGCACTAACCTGTTTGAGTTCCAGATCCGGCTTTGTGACTGCTGTTGCCAGATTTGTACGACAGCTGCATGAAGGAATTCTGACAAAGTTCATTTGTCTGCTGGGGGTTTTGCAGAGAAATAACCGGTTTGATATAATTATGTCTTCTGTGTCCGGTGCTGGAGTGCAGGCGGCATTCAACACGAATGTGCTTTCGGCGAGATTTGAACTCGGCTTGAATGCAGGACAAAGCGCACCAGATCCGGACAAGGTTATCTCTCTTGATCAAGCGGCCCTGCAGCAGGAGATTGCCGCCGATCTTGAAGACGTTCGCGCGTGCCTTGAAGGTGATGAGGATGCGTATGCGAATCTGATTCGGCGGTATGAAAACCGGATTTTCGGCCAGATGTGGCGCTTCAGCCGTAACCGGGAAGTCTGTACAGAGTTGGTGCAGGATGTTTTTGTTGAAGCCTACACAAGCCTGCACACGTTTCGCGGAACGGCTCCGTTTCTGCACTGGCTCAGCCGGATTGCCACCCGCACCGGCTATCGGTTCTGGAAGCAACAGGCGAGGCAGTCGAAACATGTGCCTCTGGCCGACTGGGATGGTGCTGCAGACGAGGCAGATGATCACAGCGATACTGATCGCAGCGTCCGTGCAGCCGACATGGTGGAAAAGTTGCTGGCGCGGCTAAAGCCTGTTGACCGTTTGGTATTGACACTGCAATATCTGGAAGGGTGCAGTCTTGAGGAAGTGGCCTCGCGCACCGGCTGGAATGTGAATGTCGTAAAAATGCGCTCGTTTCGAGCAAGAAAGCGTCTGCGTGAATGGATCGAGCAGACGTCGAATCCGGAGGACTGGTCATGGATGCATTAGACCGTTTTGATGCGCTGGCAAAACTTGCACGGCAGGAACCGATTCCGCAATGCGATATCAGTCATATCGTGATTGCACGCCTGCAGCGTGACGGGATCGCGCCTGTTCTGTCAATGCAGCGTTTTGCGCTGTTTGCGGTGGCTTCAGCTGCAACGGTTGCGGCAGTTTTGGCAATTGTCGCACTGCTGGCGTCCGGTTCATCGGCAGACAGTTCGCCCACGCTGGCGATTCTGAGCAGTTACGAGTTGCTCTGGCTATAAACTGAAACCGAAGCTGTTCTGGCGTAACCGCATATAGGGCTGCGAAGAGTGGTACTCGGTAATTTACAGGCTTCCGCTTTCTGAAACGGTACGGGCGGGGGTAGGAAAGGCAATGCAATGGCACAAATACCAGAAAAAGTTGCAGAAGAGCTTGGTCCGGTAAATACAAACCCGCGTCGGCGGTCGATGTTCAGGTTGTCTCTTTTGATCTTTGTTTCCGGTGTTGTTCTGGGGGCCGCCGGTGCATTGCTGACCAGTCAACTGGCACGTTGGCCGGATCGGTTTGACCACCGTCCTCCGTTTTTTCATGATCGTCAAAAACGGGACGAGTTTGTGCAGAACTATCTGACTGAACGCCTGCAGCTGAATGCGGAGCAGAAAGAGGCGCTCAAGGCAATGATGGAAAAAAGTTTCCAGAATCTTGAAGCGATCCGGACGGAGTATTCGCCCAAGATTAAAGAAGAAACAGAGCGCTTTACCAGTGAGTTTGCGTCAGTACTGACGGAAGAGCAGAAAAAACTCTGGGAAGAAGAAGTCCGCAATATGCGACGGAAGTTTTTTCCGGGTGGAAAAGATCATCCTCGCGGCAAAGACGGCGAGAATGGTCCGCCACCACCGCCTATACTTCCGCCTGAAGACGATGGCAACGGCCCACCTCCGCCGCTGTTTCCATCATGATTTCATCTTATTCGATATGCAAAACGCCGGACAAATTCGTCCGGTTTTTTTGTTGGCGAAACGCAGATTTAGAATACGACTCTGTGTTAATTCCGCAGGAAATGGTTATTCCATTGCATTGTCACTTGCTGATACGATGAAATCTGGATTTTGGGGTTACTGGAAATTAGCCGGTTGTGAAGAAAATACTGTATGCCTGAAGCTGCGAGTTTCATTTAAAAGACACCCTACTCGTCGTAGTCCGGCAAAATGGATTCCTCCATTCCAGTAATCGCAGGCTGTGCCGTTGTCCTGATGCTGGAGATTCCAAGTTGGTGCGCATAGTAACGGTTTATAAATGACGTGGCATCAGGCGATAACACATCCGTCTTGAACATCGGATTGTATTTTGATGTTCCGATGATTTGCCGGAAGGTAAATTCCAGCTGTCCGGATGCTTTGTGGGAATTGACATATTCAAGTCGTTGGCGGTGCAGCCGACTGGTCAGTGAAATATCCCGGTATGCATACATGTACGATCCGGCGGCGATACAGAGAAGAGCGATTGCCGCAGGAACTTTGAATCGGAGCGTTCCAAAGTGCGAGGACAGCAGTTCGAACAGAATTCCTGCCGAAATCACAAGAAAAACAAAGGGGCCAAACATCGCCCGCGACGGGCTGTAGGGTGATACAATCATGATGTAGCAGGCAAATAACGCGCCGTACAGATAGTTTATCCCTGCTTTATATTCAGGATGCCGTTGTTTTTTGTATCGGCATGTCAGATGCCAGCTCATGAAAAAGATTACGGCAAGAAGCGCGGGAACGATGTGGATGAGGTATGCACTTTGAATGAACAACTTGTGGAATAATCCTTGAGTCTGATGATTTTCCGCTGCAATGCGGCCGGTAATCCCTGGTGAGAGGGTCATGATCAGATAACCAATAACAGAACCGGCGATTCCCAGAACCGACCAGAGTGGAATTCGATTGTGTTTTCTGCGGATGTTCCAGAGGAATATTAATTCGAGGATGATCATGGCCGCTGCTGTATTTTCATTGCTATTGCAGGCAATGATGCCGAGAAAAAACAGCGTGATTGCGAGCAATGGTCTGTGTCCGGAGTCGTTTCCTAAAAAAACAGCAGATCGATATGGAAGCAATAACAGTAATAAAAGAACGGCAAACCACAGATAGGTAATGGTGATCGCGGCGATGAACAGTGTCTGGCCTGCTGCCGGAGCGCATAGCCATGTTACAGATGCAATTACCATAACAGTCAACAGGCTTGTTTTCTGTTTCGGGGCGATGTGCTTGGTAAGCAGGATAATCAGAAACACAAACATCAGTGAGTTCAGGAAATTGAAAACTGATTTATCAAAGATCAAAACCCCTTGCGTGAGAATACTACAAAAAAAACGTCCACCCCATGTCAGGTATCCGTTGTATGCAGATAAAAAAAGGTCATGTATCGTAGCGACGCGTTGAACATTTTCAAAGTCATAACTAAATACGGGTAGCTTATGATTGATATAAAGTGAAAAATAATCGTCAAGAACGAAGGGGATTTTATCACAAAGGATGAAAAAAAAGAAAAAGATCGCAGTATGGATAGAGAATAAACAGATCGGGTGCAAATACGGGTGCTTGCGATACTTTCGCCATGCAGCAAGAGAGATGCGCCGAATCTGATTCATGAAATCCTCCTTCATAAAGGATGCTCTCATCCTTGCTTTTGCAGTTTCTGATTGTGCGAATCAGAGTGGCATAATATCGTGTTACTGAAGAATTGGCAAGTTGGAAGGCCTGGATACAAGGGCGCATGGAACAATGCCTAGAGGCTGAAGAAAAATGTTGCGCCTTCGCCCTGCTTGGCTTCTACCCAGATTTTGCCACTATGGCGCTCGACAATACGGGCGACGGTCGCAAGGCCGATACCCGTGCCTTCGAAGCTGGCGTGTTCGTGAAGGCGCGAAAATGGTTTGAACAACTGGCCGACATGAGTCATGTCAAACCCGGCGCCGTTGTCGCGGACATAGTAGACTGTTTTGCCTGTCTTGTCTGATGTTGTGGCGACTTCGATGCGGGTGGCCGTGTTTTTTGATGAATATTTCCACGCATTTTCAAGCAGGTTCTGCATCAGTTGCCGCAGCAGGTCTTCGTCGCCTTTAACGATCATTTCCGGTTGGATAAATGCATGCACCTGACGCTCAGGTTCCTGAACCTGAAAGTCGAGCAGCAGCTTTTGCGCAATCGAGGTCAGGTCGACATCGGTGATTTCCAGCGGCGCCTGTGGTGCGCGGGCAAAGTCGAGAAAACGCTGGATCATATCGTTCATTGTCGAGCAGGCATTCAGAATCCGGTGGATATATTGCTGCACGTAGTCAGGGCGCGTCTCGTGTTCGAGCAGTTGTGTGAAGCCCGAGATCGACGTCAGCGGTCGGCGCAGGTCGTGGGCGACTGTTCGGGTAAAGGCGTTGAGTTCCTGATTGGCGCGGGTCAATTCTTCCGTGTGCTCGCTCAGCGACTGGTTCAACCGTTTCAGTTCGTCTTCCTGCTGTTTGCGGTTGGTGATGTCATTGCCGACGCAGATGATTTCTTCTGCGTTGCCATATTCGTTGCAGACAACGCGGATCGACCATGAAATCCATACACGCTGGCCGTTGCGCAACAGGTTTTCTGTTTCATGGGTGAGGAAGTTGTCGGGTTTGGCTGCGATCCTCTCAAACAGGTCCATGTTGGATTGACCGTTACTGTTTTGTTGAGGAAGAAGCGTGCCGACGACGTTTTTACCCAGAAGGTTTTCCCGCTTGAAGCCGAAGAAGGAAAGGGTGAAACGATTGCAGAAGCGGATCGTGCCGTCTGGTTCGCACCGGAGGATAATGCTGCCGACTTCGTCAATCAGGTTGCGGTAGGCGCTTTCCGAGCGTTTCCGCGCAGTTTCCGCAGCCAGTTGCAGTTTCCGTAGTTCAATGACTTGCGTATCGGACTTGGCCTTGGCCTGTTCGAGTTCAACGATACGCGTTCTCAGCGCATCAAGGTCATTGTCCTGCTTTTGCGGATCGTCGCTTTTTGTCATTTCAAGTCCTGCAGCATTGGCGGTACACTATAATTCATCATGACCGATTCCGGAAAATATGGCAACTGAATTTGGTCCGGTTAATGAGGATGTGGCGGCTTTTTTCAATAAAGGCTTTCGGCAAGTTTGGCGCAGGCTGAATGCGGGTGTCCGGATTGAGTGGATTGTCAATTTGCGTTGATAAAATGGCTTTGCTGAAATTTGAAAATAAAACAGACCGTCCGGCGTTTTTGCGGACGGCCTGTTTTTTAACTTAGTTTGTGAGGCGTGAGTGGCTAATCACACGTCGAGAATGCAGATCGGATCGCCGACCTTGACGACATCGTCTTCACTGACCAGCAGTTTTTTGACGGTTCCGGCCTTCGGGCACGGGACGTTGAAAGTGGCTTTGTCTGTCACCATTTCAATCAGATCCTCATCGACATCGATCGAATCGCCTTCATCCACATAGGTGAACGATACCTTTGCAGAATCGCCTGCGTCATCGCCGAGTGACGGTAGTGTTACTGTAAAATCAGCCATAATTTCCCCTTTTGGATAACGAGTTCCCCCACGGACTCATATTCGGTTGAAGTTGAGTATAAGTCGTTGCCGTTTGCTGTCAACTGCTTTTTGAAATGCGATTGGGTTCTATTCTACGTTTTTACCAAAGCGGGTTTCAGCGCGTTGCCGCTGGTCTTCAGTTGCGGAAAATTGAAGCCATTTGCGGCGGAGTTCTGACCAGATGCGGTGGAGCGCATTTTTCGGCGCATCGGGGGCAACTTTATCGTCCCATCCGAACTGTGTGTCGCAGCAGGGGCAGTACTCAAATGACGGGATGGCCTTGCCGGATTCTGCATCCTGAACGTACGCCGGTTTGTTTAACGAAGGATAAGCACAGACAGGGCACTCGCCACCGGTCGGGGTGATGCGCAAAACAGCCGTTTCGCCATGGGCAAAGACAACCGTTTCTTCTTCAAACAGTTCTGTTTGAGGCGTGTCGCCGCTTTCAGGATCCTCTGTCTGTTCAGATGCCATAGGATGCTCTGCTTCTCTGCAAATCAGGCGGAGATCATCGACCGGAGTTTTTGCGCATGCGCCCGTTCCTCACCAGCCAGTTTCAAAAGTGCGCTGCGGACGGACGGGATCTTCATGTTCTGGCCAAGTTCTTCATAAAATTTAGCCGTCGCTTCTTCGTGTTCGAGTGCGTGCAGGAAGTCAGGGTCGTCCTTGAGTGCGACGTCATGGATGAGGGCGTCTTTGAGCGGCTCCTGAGCAAGGCCGACCGCTTCGGTATCCAGTTCTTGCAGTGAGATGCCCTCGAGGACGGCTTTGTGGTTGGCTTCTTCTTGTGCCAGTGTGCGGAAGAGCGTGGCATGTGCGGGGTCGGTGGCTTTTGCTGCCAGCGCCAGATAGTCTTCGTGTGACGCCTGTTCAAACTCGGCGGCAAAGTGCATGGCAACGTGTGCTAGGACACCGCTGGCAGAGACCACCATCGTCGGCTGGACAGACGGCATTGCCGGTTCTTCTTTGGCCTCTTCCGGTTTTGCCCGGAGAACTTCAACGACAAGCAGCACGCCGAAGATCAGAAACAGGATGCCTGCTCCGAGACGGATATACTTGGGGTTGATAAATTTCTCGAGGTTGGAGCCGACCAGCACCGCCACCAGCGTCGACAGGACGAGTGCTACGGATGCGCCTAAGAAAACAGCCCACGGACTTTTTGCGCCGGCACTCTGCGCCATTGCCGCGAGCTGGGTCTTGTCGCCCAGTTCTGCAAGAAAGATGAGAATAAAGGTACTGAGAAATAATTTCATATCCATCGGGTTATTCTCCTGTAGAAGTCGTCAAATAAGTTGCCGAATACTGTACAGGAAGTTGCGTGAATTGACCAGCGAAAACGGGAACTTTCGAGATTAGCCGGTTGCGGGCTACTCATTGTTTTTACGGAACTGCCGCGGGCTGATGCCTTCGTGGTTGCGGAAAAAGCGGGAAAAGGCGAACAGGTCGGTAAAGCCAAGAAGGAAAGCGGCCTGACTGACCGATACGTCGGCATAGAGCAGCAGTTTTTTTGCTTCATCCAACCGGTGGCTGTCGATGGCAGATTTCAGTGGCTGTCCGGTTTCTGCTTTAAAGAGTGCTGCGGTGTGGCGCTCGGAGTAGTTGAGTTCGCGCGCAATTTCCGAGACCGTGACAGCTTTTCCTGCGGCCTGTTGCAGATACCGTTTGACCTTGCCTGCGACTGTTGTGTCTGAGGGCTGGGTGTCTGGTGGTAGACGGAAGTGCAGAAGAGCTGTCAGTATGGTTTCCAGCATCGCCGTGCGGGTTTCAGCGTGTGTTTCTGGCAGCTTTGACGTTTCGATGATCGCGCGTAGAAGCGATTTCTCTTGCGCACTGTTCTTCTCGCGCAGGATCTGACGCTTCTGGGCGGCGCCAGCAAGTGGCCAGTCAAACCGCATCGACATATAACCGGTGCCGCGTTTGTCATACGTAAAACTGTGGCCGACTCCCGGCGGGATCAGAACATACCCAAGCGGCTCCACAATCTGGTGTTCCCGTTTCAGCTGCAGGTGAAACGACAGGTGTAAGCCGATTTCGATCTGCCAGCAGTGGTGCGCGTGCATGGCGATGGTGTGCGGCTGTTGCAGGTTTTCGCGGTAGAACAGGTAAAAGACATCCGCAACCGGCTTTTTCGCTGGTGAGGGGCGAATTTGCGGTGTCTTCGCTTTTGCCATCTTTTTATCCATTCTTGCTATATTTTATACTGATATCTTCGTTTATAATCAATTCAGAAGAAACAAGACAGACATTTTTGAGGTTGCGGAAAGGAAAAACCATGAGCGAAAAGAACTATATGATTGAGCAGATGGAATCGATCAGCCCGGTGCAGTGTCCGTGCGGGTCAACGCGGCGCGCGTTTGTGAGTCCTGAGAATCAGGTGGCGACGCTGCATCTGGTAGATATCAAAGCCGACTCCGAGGTGCATTATCACAAGAAGCTGACCGAGATCTATCTGATTCTTGAGGGCGAAGGGCATATGGAGCTTGACGGCGAGTTGATCCCGGTCAAGCCGATGAGCGCGATCCTGATCAAGCCGGGTTGCCGTCACCGCGCCGTCGGCAAGCTGAAGATCATCAACATGCCGGTTCCGGCCTTTGACCCGAATGACGAGTGGATGGACTGACCGAACTGACGTAGTCTGCATCGACTGCGGCAGAATTGAAAACATATCGCAATGCCGGAGAGGAGAAGTCCTCTTCGGTTTTTCTTTGATATTTGCAAAATGACCTCATTCTCGACAGGAGAATGTCTCAAATCGTTGCCTAAATTCTTTACAGAAAAGGTGATGATTTTTCCGATAAAGGTTGAACCGTATGTAGCGGATTTATATACTTCGCAAGATGATGGTATCGTCGCCGGTCTTGCATAACTGTCTGCGGCAGCAATCAGTAACCACGTGGAAATGTGCCGTGGCGAATGATCGATATGGGCTGCTGACAGTCATGAAAAGGATTCGGGCAAGAGGCCGATCAACCAGAAAGATCTACACAGAAACGTGAAGCGTGGTGTGGCAGACCGGTACCGTGCCGGGAAAGGACAGGCATGATCGAAGCGTGTGAGTTGACAAAATATTATGGTGCGCGGGCGGCGGCCAGCAATGTGTCGTTCTTTGTCGGCGAGGGCGAAACCGTCGGATTCCTCGGCGCAAACGGCGCGGGCAAAAGCACGACAATGCGGATGTTGACCGGTTTTCTGACGCCCACCTCGGGGCAGGCGCTGATCGACGGGATTTCGGTGACCGACAATCCTGTGGAAGCGAAAAAACGGTTTGGATACCTGCCGGAAAATACGCCGCTGTATCCGGAGATGCGCGTGCGTGAGTTTCTGACTTACCGCGCAAAGATCAAAGAGGTCGCTGACATCGGCCGCAGCGTTGGCGAAGCGATGGAGAGGACGGCGACGGCTGATGTTTCCGGCCGGATTGTCGGGCAGCTTTCAAAAGGCTACCGGCAGCGCGTTGGGCTTGCCGATTGTTTGCTGGGCAACCCGAAGCTGCTGATCCTTGACGAGCCGACGGTGGGGCTTGACCCGAACCAGGTGGTTGAAACGCGCAACCTGATCCGTGAGCTTGGCTTGCAGCGCACCGTGTTTTTATCGACCCACATCCTGCATGAAGTCGAGCAGATCTGTAATCGCGTCATCATTATCAATCAGGGCAAAATCGTTGCAGAAGGGCAGACCGCGGATCTGTGCCGTAAATATGGCGGGCGCCGCGAGCTGACGGTCGAACTGACCGCTCCTGCTCAGGCTGTAGACGAATTTATGCGGGTAACCGGTGTCGTCGGGGCTGAAGCGGGGCAGGTTCTTGGACAAGAAATGCAGCGGTTCCATCTGCTTTGTGAGAAGGACTCCGACCCGCGCGTGCAGATTGCCGCGCTAGCGTTACAGCAGGGCTGGGTCATTCAGGAGATGCGTCTGGAGCCGGTGCGTCTTGAGGAGATCTTTACGCAGCTAACGGGTGCGGTTGCACCTGCTCTGGCGTGATCCACGAAATCATTTTAATATTTTAAACGGTCATCAGTCGAAAGGTGGCAGAAGCGTGATGAAAAGTATAAGTCGAATCCTGACTCTGACGCGCAGGGAGCTTGAGAGCCTGCTCTTTACCCCGACGCTGTATGCGGTGATGGCGGCGGTGACTGTGCTGTACGGGTTTGTGTTTTACCAGATGGTCGCCGGCGACGGGCTTGCGCTGTTTGATCCGGTGGCGCAGCTTGTCGGGCTGATGAGTATTTTTCTGGTGCCGATCCTGACGATGCGCGCGTTTGCCGGTGAAACCGGATCAGGCACAATCGAGCTCTTGTTGACAAGCCCTGTGCGTCCGTTTGAGGTCGTCATGGGCAAGTTTTTCGCGTCGATGGGCTTTTATCTGCTGACGCTGCTGCCGTGTGTTGCGTATGCGGGGCTGCTTGCGTGGGCGGGTGATATCGATAACGGCGCGGTGTGGACGGGGATGATCGGGCTGATTTTGCTTGGGGGCGCGTATGTGTCCATCGGTCTGTTCAGTTCGTGTCTGAGCGGGAGCCTGATCGTCGCGGCGGCGTGTGCGTGTGCGCTGATTTCACTCTTCATGATGCTCGCGCTTCCTGCCGAGAACGGGGCGAGTATCTATAGCATTCCGTCGATCTTCAGTTTCTGGTCGCACTTCAAGTCAACGTTTCTGATCGGGGTGCTTGACCTGCGCAGCATCGCGGCGCTGCTCAGCTATCCGGTCTTTTTCCTGTTTCTGTGCTGGCTGGTGGTTGCCGGCCGCGGGATGCTCGCGCGCCCCCGAGCTAAGACCAGTCGTTTCTGGCGGCTGATGGCGGCGCTTGCTGCGGTGGCGGCGGTCAACTGTGCGCTGTTCTGGGGATATGTTCCGATGGCGGTCGATATGCCTGGAACGGTTTTTACGAGCATGTGGCACGGAGAGACATGGGCGGTAGTCCGCAGGTTGTTGCCGTTCGGGTCGTCGGTTGGCTTGCTGGTGGCTGCGGTGATCTGCCTGGGGCGTTCTGTTGGTGCGAAGTCTGCGGAAGCCAAGTCGGTCGTGCCGCAGGAAAAGTGGTTTGCGCGGGTCTGGCCGACGATGCTGGCGGCGCTGAGCGTCCTGCTGATCCTGATCAATTTCAATGCGGTTCTGCAGCGGGCTCCCGTGCGGTGGGACTTGACAGAGCAGGGGCTGAACACGTTGTCGGCTGACACCCGCCTGACGCTGGACAATCTCGCTGAACCGGTCGAGATCGCGGTTTTTTATAGTCAGAGCGTGAACTACAACGACGTGGCGCTGCTGGATATGGTCAAGGAGTTGCTGACGCGCTACTCGGGACACAGCAGCCTCATGCATGTGGAATATTACGATGCGGTCAGTGACGATATGGAAGCGACTCGCGTTGCGATGAAGATGCAGATCCCGACGACGGACCTGCAGAACATCGCCGTTCTCAGCTATCAGGGCCGTACGCTGGTCGTACCGTCCACGCTGCTGTTGCGCGAACCGGGATGGAAGGAAAAGATGTCGGGGATCAAGACCCCGCGCTTTCAGGGCGAGCTTGCCTTTACCA
>QKHZ01000133.1 GCA_003249795.1 bacterium
CCGGCTCCGGCAGGGAAGCTCCGTGGCATGTCCAGCAAGTGGTGGCACAGCCTGCCGCTGATGTATTCCGGAACCATTGTCCTGTCGCTGCCCTTTATGAAATCGCTTGCCGGAACAGACAACATCCCCGCTGGCGGCTGCATTATTGCGGCCAATCACTCCAGTGTCATCGACGGGCCGATCATGACGACATGGATCGGCGCGGCAATCTCACGGGCGGTTCATACGATTTCCATGGCTGACGCCTTCAATCACTGGTTCATGCGCTGGGTGCTTCGTAGCGGTCAGGTGATTCCGCTTGAGCGCGGGAATTCTGCCAGTCACCAGCTCATGATGCAGTATGCGGTCAGTTTTTTAAAGCGCGGTCAGATCGTGGGGATCTTTCCAGAAGGCCGGATGAACGACGGCAAGCAACTGCGCCGGATGCGCGACGGGACGGCACTGATGGCAATGGAAACAGGCGTTCCGATCGTACCGGTGGGAATCCGCAACTCGTGGGATGCGATGCCGCTGGGCAAACGCCCAAAGTTCGGCCGCAGGATTGAGGTTATTGTCGGAAAGCCCATCAATACCAGTCCGCAGGCAAAACTGTATCATTTGGCCGACTCTGTCCAACGGGCAGAACTTGCTGTAGAGATTACGGATGAGTTGGCAGAGCGGATCTCAGAGTTGTCTGGACTTCCTCTGGCAAAAGTGTAATGATGCGGACTGTTTTGTTATTATTTTCAGTTTCAGATTTGCTTCGTTCGGGATGTGAAGTTTGCTTGCGCGAGTTTATGAACGATCTATAATTCAGTTTGAGAAAGAACTTTCAGGAGTATGAATATGGCTGACGAACCGATTACGCTGACTCTCTCGCCGTTTGAGAAGTTGCAGATCCTGCGCAAAGAACAGGCGGACCGCACCGCAGAACTTGATTCCCTTGAGGCAGAGATCCGCGAGAGGTTGTATCGTGTTGAGCGTAGAAAATATCTCGATTCAATGAGTTCATATTATGCATCCCACACCGCTCCGGATGTTGAGCCAACCGACGTTGCTTCATTGGAACAGCAACGGCAGGAGCTCAAGGCTCTGATCCAGACGATTAAAACACAAATCCCGCAGCTGCTGACAGCCTCTCCGGAAGCGGAAACTCCTCCGGCAGGACTGGCCTCTCCAGCCCGGAAGTTGCGCTTCGATTCGTTCTGATCTTTTTGAGTTTGAAGCGGTTGGCAGTTTGACACAGACTATTTATGAGCTATAATTTCTGTGTAGGGGTTTTTACAAAGGTGTAATATTTTATGGATAAGGCTCAGGCCTCGGATTTTGATGAATCGGTACCCGCTGACCAGGATCAGGATGTCCTGAATTTTGATGTTCACGGAAATACGCTTTTTGTCAATGTGGAACTGATCTGGGAACATCACACCGAATTTCGCGATGCATGCCAGAAATTACTCGAATGTTCAGATGACCATCTTGTCATTGATATGACACAGGTGGATTTTGTCTTTTCCGCTTATATGGGAACCATTGGCATGGTGCTGCGGGAAGCCTCCCGCACGGGCAAGCGCCTGCTGATCCGCATCTCACCGGCTTTGCGCTGGCTGTTTGAGATGGTGCGGATCGACCGGTTCACACAGATCGAAGTCGCATCCTGATTTTCGCTTGTTATGCGTATGCCGTTTACGCATTGTGTGAATTTCTGTTCTTCTTTGTCTCTTGTAGACTACCGTCTTGCGGTCTGAACAGAAATTGAATATAATCGCGTTCATCAATTTGCCTTACGGAGGGTAACATGAATACTCGGATTACTGTGCGTCACATGGATGTTTCTGACTCGGCAAAAGATTTTGTCCTGGAAAAGTTTGCGGAAATCGACCGGTTTTTCGGTGCTGTGAAGGAAGCCGAAGTCATCCTGAAACAGGAAGACCGCAAAGTCCATTGCGAAGTTTTGCTGCATGTCAAGAGCAAGAATGATATCGTGATCGACGTCGCGCGCGACACACTGCATGAAGCGGTTGATATCGCTGTGCAGAAGTGTGAACGCCAACTGCGTCGTACAAAAGAAAAACTGACAGACCGCCGTCGCCCATCTGCAGAAGCCGGTGCCGAGGCTGTTGCAGAAGAAGTAGAAGAGACGGAATCCTGATACTGGAGTAGAAATCATGTTGTTCAGGGATTTGGTTGCACCGACAACGGTGCTGGGAGATCTTGTTTCCACTACAAAACGCGAAACGATTGCGGAGATGGTGGACGCATTGATTGAGAATAGTCTTGTACCGGCCGACTTGCGCCAGAGCGTGCTCAAGGCATTGTTCGACCGTGAGGAGTTGGGCAGCACCGGTATCGGTCACAACATCGCCATCCCGCACGCCAAACACCCCAGTATTAAAAAGCTGACAGCGATCTTTGCCCGAAGCCGTGAAGGGGTTGAGTTTGATTCGCTGGACGGCGAACCGGTTCATCTGTTTTTCCTGATCCTTTCGAATCAGGATACAGCTGCGCAGCATTTGGAAGCGCTTGCGTATATCAGCCAGAATCTGCGGGATGAAATTTTCCGGCGTTTTCTGATCAAGGCCCGTGACAGCAAGGAAATCTACGAGTTGCTGGAAGAGGCTGACCAGAAGTCGCTGGGCGGTGCCTGAGAATGGGGCGCTGGCGCTGGCTACAGCCGGGGCTTCATCTTAAACGCTGGGTTCTGGTCATCTGTGTCGGGACGATTTTCCTGATTTTGGGTGCCATCATGTTAGGCGTGGGGCTTTTTACCCCGTCAACGCCTGACATGTCGATGCCGTTTAATCCGTACGCTGTCGGTGTTGTCCTGATCGGTCTTGGTGCGATCTGCATCTTTACCGGTGTCTATCGTCTGGTACGGCGGATTGAGAAGTTGTTGCGCCGTCAGGATGAGGGGCGCGGGCTGACGGAGTTGGCGCTGCAGAATACGCATCTGGAGCAGGGACCGGCGATCACCTGCCTCGGCGGGGGAACCGGCCTGAGTACGATGCTCTCAGGGCTGAAAAGCCATAGCAGCCGGATTACTGCTATTGTCAGTGTGGCTGATGACGGCGGAAGTTCAGGGCGTTTACGCAGTGACTTTGACATGTTGCCTCCGGGGGATATCCGCAACTGCCTCTGCGCGCTGGCTGATGCGGGTCCTGTGATGGAAGACCTGATGCAGTACCGGTTTGATTCCGGTGAATTTTCAGGGCACTCGTTCGGTAATCTGTTTATCATGGTTCTGGCGATCGTGCGCGGCGAGTTCGGGCTGGCTGTGCGTGAGGCCAACCGGATTCTGAATGTGCGCGGGCAGGTGCTCCCAGCATGTCTAGACCGGGTCAGTCTTGTTGCTACGCACGAGGACGGCACCAAGACGACAGGGCAGCGGCATATTGCCAAATGTGACAAAGCGATTGCGGAGTTGAGTCTCAAGCCGGTACCGGGTGAGCTTCAGCCTGACGTGCTTGATGCACTGGTTTCGTCTGAGATGACGGTGATCGGCCCGGGAAGCCTGTATACGAGCGTGTTGCCGAACCTGCTGGATCAGGAAGTGGTTCAGGCGATTAACCGCTCGAAATCGCTTGTTGTGTTTGTGGTCAACACGATGGGGCAGCCTGGCGAGACCCGCAATTTTACTGTCAGCGACCATATCCGAACGCTGCTGAAACATGCTCCGGGGCTGCGACTGGATTGCGTAATTGTCAATGCGTACCGTCCGTCTCCGGCAAAGCTTCAGGCGCTTGCGGAAAAGGGAATCCAGATTACGGAATATGACCGCAAGGATGTATCAGAGTTCGGCGTCAAGGTTCTGTTACGTGACGTGATCAATCTGGATAATCCGGTTTTGCATGATCCGGCAAAACTCGGGGTGGCCTTGATGGAGGCGTTTCGGCTGCGAGAGCCGTCTGATGGGTAAGTTTTTGTAAAAAAAACGGATCATTGTAAGAAAAATTCGGAAACTGTTCTTTTTTCGTGTAGGATTTGTATAGTGTTTGTGACAGATGATTATGACGGGGGCGTCAAACAATCTGCCAAAGGGGAACGATATTAGCGTGGGCGCAGAAGTAATTGAACGCGAGGTGACGATTCAGAACCGCTACGGGTTACACGCCCGTCCAGCGGCTATGTTTGTTTCTGCCTGTAATCGCTTTCAGAGTGAAATTCAGGTGGTCAAAGGCGGGACAACTGTCAACGGGAAGAATATTCTCGAAATCATGACCCTCGGGGCTGCCCAAGGGACAAAGCTGATCCTGAAGATCTCTGGAGATGATGCCTCGGATGCCGCGACGGAGTTGATCACCATGATTGAAGGGAACTTTGGCGAATAGCCGCTGATTCTTCTGGAATTCGTTTATTCTCCAAAATACATATCAATAGCACTCATGCAACCTGCCGAAACTGACCGGCAGGTTGCTTTATTTTAGCTTTTCAGATAATGCAATAAGCGTATGAATACTCTACTTCAGTGTAGTGATTTTGTTTGCGCGGCGGAAAAATTCGCGATTAATGTAATAGTCTTCAATTAAATTCAATTATTTTCAAGCCAAT
>QKHZ01000257.1 GCA_003249795.1 bacterium
AAATAAGACATTGTAGTTAGACAATCTTGCGATAATCTTGTCCATTTTTGCAGTAAAAAGATAAAATGCGACACACCTCATGCCTTCGCTCAAAAAATGTAAACTGCACATATGCCTCAATCGTGTTCATAAACAGTTTGGTCCTCGGATAAAACCTTCGTTACACCTAAATTTCCTTGAGATTTTGTCGATAACAAATAAAGTAAATCCAGCATATTTGCAGTAGATTGCACAGAAGACATAGGACCAACATGCAGCAGCCTCAAAAGAAAAAACGGACTCGACTGACAGCACAGGAAGCTGAAAATCAGCGAAACCGTTGCCATAACTGTTTAGTGACATACATTCATGAATCAGCAATGGAACCTGGAGCCAGCCTGGACGGTGAGCGTATCCTGAGCCAACGTTTTGGCTATTCTCTAGCGATTGTGAGAGCTGCGCTGACCAAATTGAAAGAGGAAGGTGTTGTCGAGGCTCTACCCAGACAAAATATGAGAATTTGCCATACGCCAGCCCCATCACAAACAATGCTCGGAAAATCGATCGCTTTTGTCAGCTATGTACCGACACATTATGCAAATTACAAAGAGCAGCGCCCTTCGATTGTCAGCCATGAACTGGAAAAACGGCTCAGTGCAGACGGGGGGACATTATTATTTGTCAATATGTCAGAAATGAAAAACCCAAACCTTGAAAAAGCGTTGTCAGGGCTTGAATTTGACGGGCTGATTTACTCTTCATCAGGCGAAGCCACAACACAACGCGATCTGGAGTTCCTTGCTAAACAACCATATCCTGTCATTACCGTTGCAATGGATCCGCTTTTCGCCGACACTGTCAATTTTGACGACGAAGAAATCGGCCGAAAGATGGCAGAGCATATTATCGATCTGGGGCATAAAAAAGTGTGCCTGCTGGAAAGCCCGAGGTTTGACTGGTCAACTATTCGGGCCGACAGCGCAGTCCATGAATTCAAACGTCAGCACCAAGAACCGCCGATGCGGTTTTCTTTTGATAAAGATACGGACCATCAAAAAGTCGAGGCATTTATTCAAGAACAAGCCCATCAGTTTACCGCCTGTATCACAGTCAATGAAGAGCTGGCGATTACAGTATTGAACGCGGCTCGAAAAGCGGAGATCCGGGTACCGGAGGATCTGTCTGTGATCGGAGCAGACGACAGGCCGAGTAACCGGCATTACAACCTGACAACCATCCGACTTCCAGACCCGGAACTAGGAACCGTCGCTTATCAGGCAATCAGGGAAAAGATCCTGAATCCCCAGCCCAAACATAAACCGAAAAGGATCACCGTATCCTGCCCGCTAATAGTCCGCCAAACAACAGCTGTTCCGATAAATGAATAACCACAAACCGCCTGGACCAAATGCGGTAGCCACTACACTGAGATATACCCATAAAAAACGCTACAGACGCAATCAAGCCGCCTGTAGCGAAGTAGATTATTGGTGCGAAGGGGGGGACTCGAACCCCCACGAATTGCTTCACTAGATCCTAAATCTAGCGCGTCTGCCATTCCGCCACCCTCGCAAGGGAATGTGTTAGCTTACTCAAGATCATGCGCGGATCAAGTATTTTTACCAATTCACTTGGTCCGAATTTCAAAGATGCGCCCCTGCTTTCATCCAAGCTGGAAACCCAGCCCCTGAATCATATCCCGCACAAAAGCATCACAGCCACGCAAATGAACCCGTGTATGGTGAAATTCCCGGCGAGAGTGGTAATGCTTGCGCAAGGAAGTAAAATACGCGCCTACATTTTCATCCGGCCGCAAAAGGATTTCCCGCAACTTCGCGTCATCAGAGTCGACAGAATACACACAGCTGACGAGTTCATCCAATGTATGGTACGGATCATCAGGATGACAATCAAGGGCAACATGGGCGATCTTGAGTGACGGCATCAGGTACTCCGGATCCCATGCATATTTCTTCCCGAAGAAATCGCAGGCCGCACGCAGAACCATTGCAGTTCCTGCGACCTTTCCGTCAAAGGAATAGCCTGCAATATGCGGGGTCGCCAGAGACACAGACTTGAGAAGCCGCAGGTCAATATCAGGCTCACCCGCCCATACATCCAGCACGACAGCAGCCAAATGCCCTGAGTGAATTGCATCAGACAACGCAGACTCAACAACGACACGTCCGCGGGAAGTATTCAGAAATACGCTGCCAGCCTTCATTTGTGCAAAGAAACTGGCATCCGCCATTGCTTGCGTTTTATCCTCGCCATCACGCACAAGCGGTACGTGCATCGTTACGATATCACTTTGCGAAAGTAATTGCTCAAGCAAAACAAACCCGTCATCGCCTTCACTTCGGGTGCGAGGAGGATCACATAGAAGGCAGTTCAACTTCAAGGCCGCCGCTTTTTCAACGACCAGCTTGCCGACATTACCGACACCGACAACACCAAGCGTTTTACCGCGCAGCGAGATCTTCTTGACCCGGGCAAGCGACAGGATCGATGAGATGACATACTCGGCAACGCTATTGGCATTTGAGCCAGGTGCGCTGGTAAACCCAATGTTTCTCTGCCCAAGATAAGGCAGATCAATGTGGTCCGTTCCTATCGTTGCTGTACCAACAAATTTGACATCAGAGCCATCAAGCAATGCGGCGTTCACCGGCGTAACCGAGCGAACAAAAAGCGCATCCGCATCCTTCAGCTCATCAGGCGTAATCCTTGCCGCCGGCATGACGGTAACGGCCCCCAGTGTTGAAAACGCCTGACGGGCAAAAGTGATATTTTCATCCGCGATAATCTTCATGTTTCATCTTCCAGCCTACTGAAGAAAGAACTGATTTTCTCAAATCCGACAGAATCGGTCAAATCAATTTGAAGCGGCGTGATCGAAACAGCCCCATTTCTGACAACCAGCGCATCTGTATCCTGTTCATCATCATGCATCCGCCACTCCCCTTTTGGGAAGAACTCATCACGCTCATTTGTTTGATTTTGTGAAAAAATATCAACAAACCCGCTTTTGCCATGACGAGTCATGCGAACCCCCTTGACCTGCGCATACGCAAGATCAGGAATATTGACATTCAGGCAAAATGAGGCATGGATGCCATTCTCACCACCAGCCTCCTGCACCATACTCAATGCGATTTCAGTGATTTGACGGGCAAAGCGAGCAGCTGTATCCCAATGCGGGACGGCAGAATAATCGATTGAAAACGCAATCGAATTAATACCGTGGAACGCAGCCTCTCGCGCAGCTGCCGCTGTTCCGGAATGAAACACGTTCACGCCGACGTTCAGCCCTGAATTTATGCCGGAAACCACCAGTGAGGGCCTCTCATTCACATAGTGCTGCAAACCAAAACGGACAGAATCAGCTGGAGTACCGTCAACCGAGACACGTTTTCCTGTACCATTTTCCGGATGTGGCGTAATTCGCAGGGGGCGATCAAAAGTAATGGAATGGCTTACTCCGCTACGATTTCCATCAGGCGCGACGGTAAACAACTCGTCCAGTCCATTCAATGCGCGCGCAAGAACTGTCAGCCCCATAGCATCAATGCCATCATCATTTGTCAATAATATCGCCATTTTGACCTTTTCTCAAAAATCCTCTTCCCAGATAAAAACAAGGATACGCCCAATTCAAACGCTTGACAAGAGCCAACGTCAACGGTATCTTCTTAATAATTAATAAATATGGAGTTTATAGTACAGAAAACAATGAAGCGCTCCACCACGGCCGACAAAATCATCTGTGCGCGCAGAACTGGCCACCTGCACAAAACGTATTTTTTGCGGACCATATAACAGGAGAGCCACGTAGGATGGCAACCGATAGCAGTACATCAACAAGATTAACCAAACAGGAACTTGCTGTACAAAACAGGTTTTACCGCTCCGCCTTGGCTGTTCATGAAGCTGCGGGGCAGATTGCAGCCCGTCAGTCGGCAGGAGTCGCCCTGAATACCATTTTAAATGAACTGACGAAAGAATGTGCCGCCGCGCTCAGCGCCGATATCTTTTGCATCCTGACACTGACTCCAGACGGCAATAACCTTGCGGTTGCTGCTTCGGTCGGCCTTGAAATCGATGTGATCAAACCGATTCCTATCCATGACCGCAGTGCACTTCCTGCACTTGCTCAAAAAGAATTCACGGCACTTTCCGGGTCAAGAACCGGAACCTGTATCATGTTGACCTTTCAAGACTTACCGCTCGGAGCAATCTGTATTGCCCGTTCATCGCGTCACAAAGCCCTGTCAGAATCCGAATCAAAGGCCGTCCGCCACGTTGCTGACCAGTTGGCAGCAACACTGTTCATGTACGGCCCGGCGCGTGATATCATGGAGATGGAGAGAACCGAGCGTGAAATCCAGATGGCGCACTCACTCTCGCGAAGTCTGGCTCCGCGTATCCCGAGACTTGCCGACCTTCGGATTGATGCAGCGTCAATCCGCTGCCTTGAGTTCGGCGGCGACTTTTACGACGCAATGTCACTGGCTAGC